>JAUWEX010000120.1 GCA_030607235.1 Planctomycetota bacterium
GATCCCTGGGGCAACGATTATCATTACCTGATTTTGGAGAACGGCGATTTCGAGATTTTGTCTCTCGGCGCAGACGGAGAAGCGGGCGGAGAGGGCTATGACAAGGATTTATCGAGCAATGATGAAATTAGCGAATAAGAAAAGCATTAGCGCAAACGCGATCTGTTTGGCCCTGATGGCTTTGGTGCTTCTGGCGGCGGGCTGCGGGGATATGGCGGATGACTACGAAAACTCGGCCGGTCAAACGGATAAGACCCCGGGCGGCCCGTCGGAACCCGACAACCCCGCAAAGGACAAAAAAACGGGTGATGAAAAAGACAATCCCCCGAAATCCAGGAGCGTCGAAGAACAACTCGCGCAGATCGATTTTAACGCGGCCCCGACCCTGGGCGCGGTCGCGCGGCAATACTACCGCATTATATTGGAGGAAGACTGGGCTGCGGAGTGGGAAATGCTCAGCAAACAATCCCAGGCCGCATATAATAATCGCGATTTGTGGGTTGCATTAGGCCTCGATCCCGAGGAAGTCCGTTCCATCAGCACTCCCAGGGAATGTTACGTGCTGTTGATGCAAAAGCAGACGGACGATTTTGGCAAAATCGACCGGCTGGATCCGATTACGGGCGAGGAAATGGCTCCCGACAAAAAAAGCGGCTGGCTGGTCAACAAGGGCGGACCAACCTATAAATTCGTCAAGGAAGATGGCGAGTGGAGACTCGCGCTCCAGGACTGATACGGCGAAGGATCGCGGAGGGAAAGAAATTTCGTTGGGTGTTTTTTTTGATTATTTTTCGCGCGAACCAGTCATGTTTTCGTCAGAATCGTATATGATATTGTCGGCGGCCCACGGCGCCGCCTGAACGACAACCCATTTCAGACGCTTGGAGAGAGCAATGAAGAGCAATTTTGTTTTGATCGCATTGGTGGCGATTTTGTTTGTTTTTGCGGCGGGCTGCGAAAAGAAAAAGCCTGAACAAAACGAGGCCCCGCCTGCTGCTCCCGGCAACGGCAGCGATCAGCCGAAACAAAAGCCCCCCCCGGAACCTGAAAAGGATCCCGAAGACAACGGCGGCACAGACACGGAAACAAACTCGAATGTTGAAATCCCGGATACTACGCTTCCTACCGAAATTGTGGAGACTCCCGAAGAACTGAAAATCAAAAGCAAACCAACCTTGAATAACAATCTCGACGGCCTGCAATTATACAAGCAGGCTCCCATCTGTGGTAACGTCTATCGGCTCTACCTCGTCAAATTGTACGACGATAAAACCACGGAGCTTTTCGAAATGCTTGACGCTGCCAGTCGAGAGAAAATTTCGCAGGATTTGGAGGGTATGCGGCATACTTTTGAAAACGAAGAAGCATACGCGGCGATGCTGGAGTATTTCGAAAAAAAGCGTAAAATACACAAGGCGCGCAAGGAATACGACGTGGTGGCAAAACTTGACAACTATTTGAGGATGTACAAAAAGGTCAAAGAGGCCTATACCAAAGAAATGACCGCCGCCGAGTACTATGCGATAATCGCGGCATTTCACGGCAAAAATGACGTGCGCGTTTTGGAGAGATTTCTCAACCCCGCCCGCCAGCCAACTGTGACAGAAACGCTTGCGCCGGACGGCGAGGCATGCGAACTGGTGATGGACGGGCGTAGCGGCGGCAGAAAAACCAAGCGGATTATCCGGTTTGCCCTTGAAGACGGCGAGTGGAAAATCGCAGATCCCTTCGAGAAATATTAAAATTAAAACCACGAAGAAGCCTGTCCGGGAAATCCGGGCAGGCTTTTGTTTTTGCGGATAAACTACAACCGTCTGTCGCGCATTATAGCATTTTAAGTTTCTGTTTTCCTCCTTTTCGCAGGCAGTCTGCCCTGTGGTGAAAACAAAAAATCTCTGCGCCCTCCGCGCCCCTGCGGTTAGGAAAAAATCCTCTGTGTCCTCTGTGCCCTCTGTGGTGAAGATGATATCTTAAATTGCTCTAGTGCTGCTGTTGCGGATAACGATATTGCGATCGGCGTCTGTCGATTACGCCCTGAGATTGTTCGTCGAGACTGCGCATGAGTTTGTCGTTTTCCGGCGATTTCGCGGCGAAGGCCAGCGCCCCGGATCGCGCGTACAGGCTCAGCAGCGTCGCGCAGTCGTTGACCTCGTCGTACCACTCCCTCGCGCCCGGTTCGATATCGTCGGCGCACGCGGCAATCTCGCGCCGCGCCGTGGCGAGTTCCTCGCTGACCGGATTTATGGCCGGCAGCAACGCGCTTGCGATTTGCATCTTTTGTCCGGGCCGGGCGTCTTTCATCATCGGTTCGTATGTCTTTTGCCGAAACGCCAGAAAATCCTCCAGGCTATTCGTAGAGTGCAGGCGTTTGAGTGCGACGATCGTGCGCAGCAATCCTTGTTCAATCTCCGGCTGTGCCTTCGGGCCGAAAATCGAAGCGAATTCGCGCAGCACCGCGCGCGCGTTCCAGCGCTCCGGGTCCCAGTTATATCGCATCGCCGCGAAATCGTTCAGCCACGACAGCCACTCAAGCCCGCAGGTCTTGTGTACCTGCCCTGCGGCGCCGCATAGTGTCAGGCGCACCGTGTCGTCGTATCGCAGTTGAATAAAGGCCGGATTCGGCAGCGGCAGGTCGAGTCCGCAGCCCTCCGCGCAGGATGTGGCGGGGGAGTAGATCGTCGTGTATTTGCCCGACAGCCGCCGGATTGTGTCGTATTGCGTGCGAAGTCTGCCGTCAGGCGTTACCGACGGCTCCACGAGGTCGCGGCACATCTCCGAGGTTACGCTGATTCCTGCGCCGGTCGGAGCATTGGCGGATTTTTCCGGATTGCGAACGAAAAGTTTTGCGCCGTAGTCTTGCAGGATTTTTTGTGCATCGCCGATTTTTTTCGATTCATCCTGCGCGCTCGCAGCGGTGATTTCGATGAAATCCGCGCCTAGTTCGCACAGCGCTTTCAGCGAATCCGCCGAAATGCCGCCGATGCCTTCGTCCGTGCGCAGCATGATCTTCAGCCCGCGCATGTGCGCGTAAGCGAACAGTTTTTTGTAGTGTTCGGAATATCCCTCCGGCGTCCGCGGCAGGCTCAGTGCCAGAAGATTCTGCTTGTTTTTGATGAGATAGCCGACGTAGTTCTTGGCAAATTCCAGGTTTTGCGGATCTGTGAAAATCCGCTTGAATTCCGACGACTCGCAGTCGATCCGCGGTTCCATGCCGCGTAGCGCAAAGCGCGGCTTGTCGCGCCAGTAAACTCTGCGGCCGATGAAGAGCGATTTTTTTTCGGGCAGGAATTCGTGCTCCGGGTGGAAGAACTTCACGCCCATGAACAACTCCACCATCGCGTAGCCGCCGTATTGCAGCGCCAGTTCACTGCCGCCCACAACCGCGATCGACTGGCGTTCTTTGTAGGAGCACGATTTGAGCGCGTATTCCTCCGGGCCGAGTTTGCCGACGGCCTTTTCGAGCGCCTCCTGGATTTCGGGAATGCCCAGCGCGATGACGCACCGGTGTTCTTCGCGCAGTTCCTCCGGTGTAACTATTGCTACCTCCACGCCCGCGATGCGCCTGATGTATGTCTGAATGTCGCTCGCCAGCAGCAGCGTCGCTTCGCCGGCACCGGGGGGCACGACGATGGCGGTTTCGGTTTTGCCTTCGTGCGCGATAACCACGCCGAGTTTGGTGGCCGGTATTGTCATCTCGCCGCTCCCGAAACAGGACGGCAAAACGAAAACACCCGCGATTAGCAAAACGAACAGAATTTTATTTTGCATTTTTTTCTCCGTGTGCTCCGAAGAGCGGATAAGTTTCCCAAAAAACTTTGACACATGCCTCTTACATCTTCGACAGGTCCACCTGGTTGGCGTAGTGTGCCATGCGGGAACCGCCGGTGAACCATTTTTTCTTCAGCCGGAACCGCCTGTGCGACCACAGCCACTGCTCCGGATGCGCGCGAACGAACGACTCCAGGATTGTAACGATGCGCTGCGTGTTTTCCTGCAAGTCGGCCACCTCGTTGCCAGTGTTCACCATTTTCACGATCGGTTCGATGTGGATGCGGTAGTTGAAGCCTTTGCCCACGCGGTAGGCGTATACCGCCACGACCGGCGCGCCGAACTTCATCGCCATTGCCGCCGCGCTTGGGTGCGAGGAGACCTTGTGTCCGAAGAATTCCGTCAACACGCCGTTTTGCCCGGCGTTCTGGTCCATGATAAACGCCAGTGCGGTTCCATCCCTGAGCGCCCGCACCATCGCTCGCAGCGCGCCGCGCTTGTACACGATGTCGATGCCCGACTTGCGGCGGATGTCCATCATGTATTCGTTGAGTTTTTGCGCGTTGTCCAGCGGCCGCGCCACCGGCATAAGCGGCATATCCAAAATGGTGGATGCGAACGCGCACAACTCCCAACTGCCCGTGTGGCCGGTTGCGAAGATAATGCTCTTGTTGAGCGCGAGCGCTTCGTGCAGATGCTCCTTGCCCTCGAACTGCACGCACTGCCAGAAATCCGGCCTTTTGCTCAGCCGCGGCAGGTGCAGCAACTCGATCGTAACCGAGACGAAGTGCTGAAAAGATTTCAGGGCGATGGCCTTCTTCTCTTTTTGCGTTTTCGTATCGCCGTAGACGATATCGAGGTTTTGCAGCGAAGCCTGCCGGTACTGTGGCATCAGCCACCATCCCACGCTCCCCATAAAACGCGCCAGCGCCAGTGCGTTGTTGATGCTCAGTGCCTGAATCGCGGTCAGAATGCAGCGTATGATAAAAAACACGACGTTATCGAAAAAGTTTTTCAATTTTTCAATCCTTGTTTACTATTGCGTCGATGAAGGCGCAGAAATCCGCTTCATCATCGACGGTGGTTTTCACTTTCAGCGCGTAGACTCCCGGAATTGCGAACGGCCGGATTTTCACCGCGTCTTTGTGAGTGGTCAGAATAATTTCCGCGCCCGAGGCCTCGAATTTTCGCGCGATCCGCGCCGCGTCCCTTTCCATGTAATCGTGATGGTCGGCAAACTCCAGAAACCCCGCGATTTCACAGCCCAGATTTTCCAGCGTCGCGCGAAACGAGCGCGGCGCGCCGATGCCGCAGAAGCCGAATACCTTTT
>JAUWEX010000062.1 GCA_030607235.1 Planctomycetota bacterium
TAAGGCCCCACTCAAGATCGTAGCGGTCTTTTTCGGTGATGGTCGGCGAACTGACCCGCACGCCGGGCAGGTTGATGCCCTTGCGCGAGGAGATCGTGCCGCCGGAGATTACCTCGCACTCCACGCTGTCGGCGTCCTTGCCGACGACGCGCAGTTCGATCAGGCCGTCGTTGATAAACACGGCATTGCCGACTGCGAGATCGTCGACGATGGCCGGATAGGCGGTGCTCAGGATGTTGGCGTCGCTCTCGATTTGTTCGCGCACGATCGCGACGGTCGTGCCGGTAGCGAGTTCGACGCTGCCGCCCTTGACCTCGCCGAGGCGGATCTTGGGACCGCAGAGGTCCTGCATAATCGCCACGTGGCGGCCTTCTTCGGCGGATATGCGCCGGATTTTTTCGAACATAACAAGATGTTCGTCGTGAGTGCCGTGCGAGAAATTCAACCGCGCCACATCAAGGCCTCGCCTGATGAATTCGCGCAACATCTCCTCGTCACCCATTGCCGGGCCCATTGTCGCGATTATTTTGGTCAAACGCACGTTTTCCCCCTGACGACTATCACAACAAACCATATTTCAGCATCTTCTTGCGTAGCGTCGTCCGATGGAGTCCCAGGACGCGGGCGATCTGGACCTGGTTGCCGCCGTACAATTCGATGGCGTGTTCGATTATCGGCCGCTCCCAGGCGTCCATCATTTCTTCGTAAATCTTCCCGTGCAGCGAGGCGTCCTTGATGTTGGCCTCCAGCATAGCGACTGCGAGCGTTTCTGGAATCCGGTCGCCGTCCGCTTCGGGCGCTTTGCGGTTGCTCCTGACCGACATCGGCAGATGGTCGGGCAGGATTGTTTTGCCGCGCGCCAGCACCAGCGCATGTTCGATGGCGTTGCGCAATTCGCGCACGTTACCCGGCCAGGAGTATTTTTCGAGCATCGTTATCGTATCTTTGACGATCGTAACGCTGGGATGGGGTTCGAGAAAATGCGCGGCCAAGAGCGGGATGTCGCTGCGCCTCTGTCGTAGCGGCGGCAGTTGAATCGTGAACACACTCAGGCGGTAGTAGAGGTCCTCGCGGAATTCCCCGGCCCGCATCTTTTTTTCGAGGTCGCTGTTCGTCGCCGAAATTATGCGCACGTCGGCCATAAGACGCTCGTTGCCGCCGAGACGCGAATACATCTTGTCCTCGAGAAAGCGCAACAGTTTGGCCTGTGCGGCCAGGGAGATGTCGCCGATCTCGTCGAGAAAGACCGTACCGCCGTTGGCCATTTCAAATTTGCCGGCCTTGCAGCGGCTCGCGCCGGTAAAGGCGCCCTCTTCATAGCCGAACAGTTCGCTCTCCAGCAGGGTGTCGGGCAGCGCCGCGCAGTTTATCGGCTCGAAGGGGCCGTCTTTGCGGGTGCTGTTAGCGTGGATCGCGCGCGCGACGAGGTCCTTGCCGGTGCCGGATTCGCCGATGAGCAACACAGATACGCCGGTGCCGCTGACGGAGCCGATTTTCTTGAAAACCTCCTGCATCCGGGCGCAGTTGCCGATGATAACCGGCGGCTTTGCGGCGGAGGGTTGCGTGTCCGGCAGAGGAGGAGGCTCGCCGTAGAGGCGCGTCAGTTCGGAGCGCAGCATCCTGAGTTCGTTCTCCATTTGCTGCGATTCGAGCGCGCGGTCGATGTGTATCTTAGCCTCGTCGAGGTCGATGGGCTTGACGATGTATTCGTATGCACCCGATTTCATCGCGTCGACGGCGGTCTTCATCGTACTGTGGGCGGTGATGAGGATAACAGCGATTTTCGGGTAGAGTTTTTTGATGCGCTCCAGCAACTCCAGCCCGCTCATTCCCGGCAGGCGAATGTCAGAGATAACGAGATTGGGCTGGTCGTTCTCGAGAATCGTCAGTGCGTTTTCGGCGGTGGAGCAGGTAATGGGCCGGTGTCCCTCGGCCTTGAGAAATTTCGAGAAGGCGAAACACACGCCTTGTTCGTCGTCCACAACCAGAATTTTACTCATTTTAGTTTGCCTCCGTTTCTTCCGGCGTTCCGCGCCCGGTGCGCCTGAGTTCCAGCGCCTTGAGCACGGCCTCCACCGCCAGCCAGACCGCCAGAATCAGCAGCGCTCCCGCGACCGCGGCCAGTATGTAGTTTGATTTCGCGATGCCGTCGTTGACCAGTGTCGCCACCAGCGCCCATATTGTTACGACTATCATGATAACCAGCGGCGCCAGCGTGATGATGGTCGGGCGGCGCATCCTGTAAAGGTACACCGTAAGCGCCAGAAGGCCGAGTACCGCCATGATCTGGTTCGAGGCCCCGGCCATCGGCCACAGCACCTTCCACGCGGGCAAATTGCCGAATTTGAGTACCGCGAAAATCGCTATCCAGCCAACCGCTATCAGCGTGGCGATATAGCGGTTGCTTATTACCTTTATCTGGAAACTCTTGCCCAATTCTTCAATATTAAATCGCAAAAGTCGCGTCGCGGTGTCGAGCGTCGTCATCGCGAAACCCACCGCCATCACGCTGAGCAGGATTTCCGCCAGGCCGAACTCGATGCCCAGCGCGCTCGCTATATTCGCGCCACCCTGCTTGAAAACCCCCAGATGATCTATCTTATCGGCATTGTAGTGCGAATTCCATGCGCCGTATCCCAGACCGGCGGTGCAGGCGATAAGCACCAGCAGGGCAAAAAGGCCCTCGGTCAACATGCCGCCGTAGGTTATGAGGCGCAAATCTTTTTCGTTGTTGATCTGGCGCGCGGTCGTGCCCGACGCAACGAGGCTGTGAAAGCCCGAAATCGCGCCGCAGGCCATTACCATAAACAAAAACGGAACCATCGGCAAGGCCCTGCCTCCGTCGCCGGCCAATTTGCAGGTCGCGGGGATCGTCCCGTCGGCGTCGGTCATGGACGGGTTAAGAGCGAAGATGCCGAGCAGCAGCAGCGCCAGGCCCGCGTAAAGTTGGAACGAATTCAGGTAGTCGCGCGGCTGCAACAGCAGCCACACCGGCAAAACGCTGGCGACGCCCATGTAGACGAACAAGATCAGCATCCACACATCCGCCGATACGCCACTGACCGGATATTTCAGGCCCAGGTGCAACAGCCCCACCATCGCCACCAAGCCCGCCACGGTTGCAATCCACAACTGAATCTTCCAGCGATACATCGCCAATCCCATCAGCGTCGCCACCGCTATCAGCCCGCACACCGGAATTACGGCCTTGGGGAACTGCACGAGAAAATTGCTGACCATCACCGCAAACGCGGCCATGAACAGGCCTATCACGAAAAACACGACCAGCAAAAAGAGCACCCTCGCCCGCGGGCCGATGATGTCGCGGGTGATGTCGCCGATGGAGCGGCCGCCGAACCGCAGCGAAACCCCGCCCGCCATGAAGTCGTGCACCGCGCCCAAAAAGATCGTCCCGAACACTATCCACAAAAACGCCGGCAGCCAGCCCCAGATCACCGCGATCGCCGGGCCGACGATCGGCCCCAGGCCCGCAATGGAAGCGAAGTGATGGCCGAACAACACCATCTTGCGCGCGGGAACGTAATCGATGCCGTCGCGTTTGATGTGCGCCGGTGTCTTGCGCGAAGCGTCGAGCCGCAGGATGCGGTTCTGGATGTATCGCGCGTACACGAAGTAGGCCACCAGGTAGGCCAAAACACACATCGCTATCAAAAAAACCGCCGGCATTATTTTTCTCCGGAAAAACCGGTTTCGTCAAACGGGCAGATCAAATCGGAAAGTCGTACCCTGCGGGGAGGTCTCGAAATCGATCGTGCCGCCGTGCTCTTCGATAATTCGCCTGCTTATCGCCAGCCCCAGGCCCGTCCCGCCGGGGCGGGTCGAGAAGGTCATGTCGAACACTTTTGCCCGGTCTTCGGGCGCGATGCCGTGGCCGCTGTCGCCGACGAAAACCACCGCGCACCCCGCCTCCATTTTCGTCCTCACCGTCAGCATCCCGCCACCGGGCATGGCGTCGGCGCCGTTGATGACGAGGTTCATCACGACCTGCTTAAGGCGGTTTTTATCGGCGCGTACCCTCGGCATATCCGCCGCGAAGTCTCGTTTCAATTCTATGCCCAGGTGCTCCAGCCGCCGCTCCATCAGCCGCAGCGTCTGCTCGACAATCTCGTTGAGATCAGCCTCAACCGGTTCTATCTCCGAATTTCCGGCTACGTCGAGCATCCCGTCTATCGCGATCCTGAGCCGGTCTATCTCGGCGCGGATGATGTCGATGGCTTCGTTGTCGAGCGTGCCGTGGCGCTGCATCATCTGCACGTTCATGGCGATGGAATTGAGCGGATTGCGGATTTCGTGGGCGACCGAGGCCGACACCAGCCCCAGCGCGGCCATCTTCTCGGCGGCGATAAGTTTCTCGCGGTAGCGCCGCAAGCCCTCCTGCATCCGGTTGAACGCCGAGGCCAGCGTCGCGATCTCGTCGCGCCCCTTCACCGGCACGGGCCGGTCGAAGCGCCCCTCGGCGATTTCGGTAGTCAGCGAGGCCAACGTTCCGAGGCGGCGCGTGATTGTGCGGGTGATAAAAAAACCCACGCCCAGCACCACCGCCAGCGAAGCCGCGCCGATAAACAGCAACATGCTTTCGGGCTGGGGCGGCGACGGGTCGAGTTTCTGCGCGTCGATTATCAAGAAAACGCAGCCCGTGGAGTCGCCGCGATTTTCGGAGACAATGTAGTATTCCTGCGATCCGACCGTAACGCGCCTGATGCCTATCGACTCGCCGTTCTTGGGCGGCACGAGGTACTTGACGAAATCGCGCACCCGCTCGTCGCTGATCGTCTTGTTCTTCGGGTCGCCGTTTTCGTCGGTCAGGACGATCTGGCCCTCGAAAAGCGGGTTGATGATCTTGAGGAATTCGTCGTTTTTGGGGATGTTGATTTTTTGTTCGAGAATGGATTTGACGCGACGGATTTCGCGCCTCATGCTCATTTCGCGCTCTTCCATGCGGGCGTCGCGACCACCCACGTTCGCGCCGAGATGTGCCGAGACCGTGCCTGCGACCGCGATGGCGACAATCACCAGCAACGCATAAGGCAGGATTATCTTGTATTGTATCCCCAAAATCGATTCCCGTTTTCGTTGTAATTTCGGCTGCGGCTCACGACGCCGGTTTACCCTCCAGCGCCCGCTGTATTTTGCGATACCGCCGCCAAAGGCAGGCCGACGCGCGTGCGTGCTCGCCCAGCGCCTTTTCCATTGCGGTCATGGCCTTCTCGTATTCGCCTCGAAGGAAAAGCAACTCCGCAAGCGTGTCAAGATAGGCGGGATTGTCCGGCGCACCCGCCACCGCCGCCTTCGCGTGCTCCAGCCCCAGTTCCAGTGGCTCGCCGCACAACGCCACGAACCACGCAACGTTGTTGCGAGCCATAAGATTTTCGGGGTCGAGTTTCGCAGCCTTGAGATTCAGGCGGACCGTAGCATCGAAAATATCCTGCGCGGCTTGCGCATCGCCCAAACCGCGGAGGCTGCGGTAAAGTTCGGCGGCGATCTCAAGCCGGTACAGCGACTCGCCGCGGCTATGCAGGTCGCGCTGGATCGCGGCGGCCTGCTCGAACTTTTTTTGCGCGGCCAACCCCAGTGCCTCGCAGCGTTTCTCCACCAAATCCGCCCGACCGACGCAATCGGGAGACTTCTTAAAGAGCGGCTTCCACGCGCGACAGGTCTTGAGCGCACCCGCATAATCGTTCGCGTCCAGGCACGACTCGACCAACAGGCACATTATGCGCAGGTTCGTTTTGCCGTATTCGGAGCTATTCTCTGCGCACAGACGGTAATCCTCCAATGCCGCACGCATAATCGAGTCGTACTGCGAGCGGGCCAGAAAATCGACAGCCGCCGTGTATTCGATCAGCGCACTGCGGATACTGCGAGCCTGCACCAGCGCTGCGTCACGGGCCTTAGCGTCGCCCAGTCCGTCGTGGCAAATTGCCAACTGATACCAATGCAGCGGATCGGCACGTTCGCTCGCCGCACGCTCCCGGCAGACCGGCAGGGCCGTTTGGAACCGGCCGTAACGCAGGCAAATCGCCACAAAGCGGTCCTGGTCGCCCTGTGTGCCGGTCAGCGCCGCGATGCGTTTCAGATAGGCCAGCGCCTCGTCGGGGTTTCCGGCCTGCAACTCGATCTCGACCAAAATACGCCAGGCCGCGACTATTTCGTCGGCCGGATCCTCCGCCGCAGACGACACAGCGCTCCCCAGCAACACCGACAGTGCCGCTATTGCCACCAGCAGTGTTATCTTTTTCATAGCAATTCTCCTATAATCCGAGTCCACCCGAAAACAGTATAATATACGCCGCAAGCATGTCAACTGTGAGAAGTTACGCACGCCAACATTGACAGAACGCTGGAGAAATATATAATCAATCCCCTTAAAGAAGCGCATGTTTCATTTCTGAAGGTGGCGTATGGACAGTTCCAACAAAGGCGGCGTATCGGGCGAACGGATTCCCGATTCGGCTCGTATTACGGTCGACGATCTCCGGAAACGGGGTGTCAAAAAAGTCAGCGTTCTCACACCCGACAAGATCAAGCAGATGGTCGAGCGGCGCGCCGCGGCGATGATGGAGGCCAACAAGGCCCGCATCCTCGAACAGGCCCAGAAAAAACTCATCCCGCTGGCCGCACAGAACAAGCAATACCGCGAAAAAATCGAAGCCATGACCGAGAGGCTGGCGCACTCGCAGCGTATGCTCGAAAACGAACGCTCCAAGTCCTTCCAGCAGGGCACCGAATCGCAAAAGGCCGTCATCGAGCGCTACCAGGACGAGATGCTCGCGCTCAAGTCGCGCCTGCGCGA
>JAUWEX010000395.1 GCA_030607235.1 Planctomycetota bacterium
ACCGATCCCCACCTTACCTTTGGCACTGATTTCGCTGCTTTCAAAATAACAATAGAAATTGTCGTCTGTGCATCCCTGATAACCGAGCGTTCCAGCAATCACGACATCGCTGCCAACTTCGCCGGTCAGTTTGAAGACAAGTTTTAGTGAAAATTTGTCGCGAAAAACCACCTGGCCTTCAAAATCTTCGCCTTCTGGAAATTCGATCTTGACAAATTCAGCCCCGGTCAGGATTGTCGGCTCAAATTCCATCGATTGATCACGGTATACGTGAATGGCTTTTGAATCCAGAGCGAAATCAACTTGAATATAGAAGGTATCCGTATCGTTTTTGGGTTCAAGCACTGTGGTCTTGATGACTTTCTCCTCCGGCTGCTCCGATGTGCCATCCCACGAATCCGCGGTGGCGGGAGCGGCGGCGAGGGCCGCGAAGAGAAATACCGTCAGTGCGATAAAAAGCGTGTTGCGTCGTATCATTCGTGTAACTCCAAGGGAATTTCGATAAATTTGCCGAAGCGTTATTTTACCAAATGCGTCGGACTCCGTCAAAGCAGCGGTGCGCGAAAACGCAGGATGTTTCGGCAAGACTGATACGAACGGGCGGAGTGCGGGTTTGCCGACACGCGCAATACGGGATGGAAAAAGGGAGAGCCGGGGCGCTACTGGATGTCTTCCTTTTTGATGAGGCGCTTTTGGCCCGGCATGCGGAATTTATAATGCGGAGCCTTGACCACCAGAACCGGACACGGCGCGGAACGTACGATCTTCTCGGCGACGCTGCCGTATACCAGGTGTTCAAAACCCCGGTGGCCGTGCGTGCCCATCACTATCAGGTCGAAATCCTCAACAGTAGCCGCGCGCAGGATTTCGATGTCGGGATGTCCGCATATGGAGTAACGCTCGATTGAAACCTCGCTCAGATTGAGGTCGGCCAGCGCCTCGTCGAAACGCTTGTTGATGTAGGTCTGCTGGAGAAGATCGTCTTTGTCGCCGGTGTCGGCGCCGGACTTGATCCGTAACACGCTCTTTGCGGCGAGTGAGTCGACAACGTGCAGCAGATGAATGACGGCACCGTATTTGCGCGCAATGTTCGCAGCGGCCCGCAGCGCCTCGGTCGAGCGCGTGGAGAAATCGAACGGAACCAGTATCTTTTGCAGATCGTTCATCCAATGCCTCTCTGTTAAAGGCGGAAACTCGTATGATTTTATTTCGCCAGCAACGCTCGATTTCTTTAGGAGCGAATCGCTTCGAGTCGATTGCTGAAAACCTCCAGCGACCCGGCGTCGAACAGGACAAAGTAAATCGTCTCCAGGCTCGTCCCGCCCTGCAGGTGCGCTATCGCCTCGCCCAGCATGATTTCGGCGCAGTCCGCCACCGGGAACCCCGCAATGCCCGTGCCGACAGCGGGAAAGGCTATCGTCCGCAGGCCCAGTTCTTTGGCGCGCAGCAGGCCGTTACGGGTAGCCTCGCGCAGGGCGTCCGCGCTCGTGCCGCAGCCCAGCGACATGCTCGCGGCGTGTATCACGTAGCGCGCCATCATGTCGCCCGCACCGGTAACCGCGGCCTCACCCACGGCGATCGGGCCGATCTCGTCGCACTCCTTCTGAATGCTCGGCCCGCCCGCGCGGCGTATCGCCCCGGCCACCCCGCCGCCCAGCAGCAGGTCGTTGTTGGCGGCGTTGACGATCGCATCCACGTCAGCCTGTGTAATATCGCCTTGTTGCAGGACGATGCGGTCTTTTACGTTATCGCTCAT
>JAUWEX010000130.1 GCA_030607235.1 Planctomycetota bacterium
AAAGCGGACTCCGCGCTCGAACCGACACTGCGCGCCAACCAGATGCTCACCCGCGACAGCCGCAAGAAAGAGCGCAAAAAACCCGGACGTCCCGGCGCGAGGAAGAGTTTCCAGTTCTCGAAGCGTTAATCGCAAACGAGAAGCGGAGCATCGCGCAAGACAAAACGGCAAAAAACAAGCCGGACTCGATTATTCGGGTCCGGCTTTTATTATGCCTTTGTGCGGTTACTTTTTCATGAATCTCTTGTGCGGCTTGATAGTCAGCACCGGGCAGGCGGCGTGGCGCACGACCTTTTCGGCGACGCTGCCGATGAGCATGTTCTGAAAGCCCGTCCGACCGTGAGTCGCCATGATTATCACATCCGCTTCTACATCCTTGGCAGTGCGAATGATTTCGTTGAACGGATGCCCCAGCGCAACCAGGCACTCTACGTCAAGCTCCTTAACGCCCTCGACCATCTTCGCGAGAGCGTCCCTTATCTCGTCCAGTTTCTTCGGATCGGGCTGATCGGGAACCGGCGCCTCGTCGACCTTGGGCAGGTCTTGATATTCGTGCACGTAGAGCAGGTAGAGTTTGCTCTTGTGCTCTACTGCAAAACTCGTAGCGTAACCCAGCACCGATCGAGAGCAATCCGAAAAATCGGTCGGATACAGTACTTTCTCAGCCTTGAACATGTACATCCCTCCATTCAAAAACGAAACCTCAATTATCCAAATAAACACAAGAAAGTAAAGAATGTCAAGGACAATCACGACAAATTCAACTTGCCCGAAATCTCGCTCTGTTGTTGACATCGAGGACCGGTCTAATTATAATGCGCACCCCAACCAAGCCTGGATAGCTCAATCGGCAGAGCGCAGCTTTCGTAAAGCTGAGGTTGCGGGTTCGACTCCCGCTCTAGGCTCGAAAAAAAAAGGCGCTCCACGCGAGCGCCTTTGTCTTTGTAAAAAGTTCAATTGATCAGCAACTTGTCCTTCTCGCCGACAGACTGCTTTTCGTCCACAAGCGGCAGCGTGAAAACGAAAGAAACCCCCTCGCCGCCGGTATCCTCCACCTCGATATTGCCGCCGTGCCTCTGCATGACTATCCTCGCCATCGGCAGTCCCAGCCCCATACCGCCGACTTTGCGCGTCATGTAATGCCCGGCCTGATGGAACTGCGCGAAGAGCGCGGGCTTGTCGTTTTCCGAAATCGGCTCGCCGTCGTTTCTAATGTAAAACACCGCCTTGTCGCCCTCTCGCCGGGTCTCAAGCGTTATGGACAATTCTTCGGCGGAGGCGTTGAACTTCACGGCATTGTCGATGATGTTCATCACGGCCTTTTCGATCATGCTGATGTCGATACTGACCGGCAGTTCACCCTCGCACGGATGAAAGACCTTGGTAACTTTCGGCTGCTTCACGTCGCCGCAGGCGATATCGAGTATGTGCGAGAACAGCCCGTTGAGGTCCGTTGCCTGACACTGAAATTCGTAACGCCGGGATTGCAGGTCGGCCGCCAGCAGCAGGCTCTCCACGACATTGCCCATCGACGCAGTCGCCTCGACGGTGAGGTTGATAAATTCGAGAGCATCCCCGGAGAGTTCTTCTCCGTATATCGATGTAACGGCCTCGAGATTGCCGATTATGCTGGTGAGAGGCGTGCGAAGTTCGTGCGAGATCAGCGCGAGGAATTCCTCGTGCATCCGATTGATCTGCCGCAACGCCGCCATTTCGGTCTGCATGCGCTGAACGCGCACGGCCTTCTTGAGTAAGAGAGGAACCTGGTTGATGTCCAGGATGGGCTTGGTCATGAAATCGGCCGCGCCGGCCTTAAGCGTATCCACTGCGGCCTCAAGAGTCGCATAGCCGGTCATGATTACCACTACGATATTCGAATCGCGCTCTTTGGCCCTCTTCATCAATTCCAGGCCGCCGACGTTGGGCATCACCAGGTCGGTAAAAACCACATCGAATTCTTCCTGCTCCAACATCTCAAGCGCGCGGCTTCCGTCCTCGGCCGTTTTCACGTAGTTGCCGTCGACGAGTTCGAGGATATCGCGCATAAGTTTGCGAATGACCTCCTCGTCATCGACAACCAAAATTCGCAGCGCATCCGACATATCCGTTCCAGTCCTGGGGCTCGCCGACAACATCGTCAGCGATTTTCGTACCATTCCAGCCAAACTTTCTTGACGGAGGCGCGATCGTCTATGCGCACATTGCGCCGGTAAAAAAACGATCTGCCCGCTATCCGTTCGAGCGCTTCCTCGGCGGTAACGCTCATGAGAAAGGACTGATTGTCGAGGAGATTTACGAGATGGCGGATTGAGCTCACGTCGTGTTCGGACGCGATTCGATTTATGATAGCCAGTTTATCCCTCAGTTTATCCGTATGTCCTTCCGTATTTTCGTCATTTATATCGGTTATCGTCGCGACGCTGACGAATTCTTTAGACTTTCCGCGATACGTTACCCACCACCGCATCCACGCCTCGTGCGACTGCTCGGCGCTTTCGACCCAGCCCCCGCCCCGTGGGAAAGAACGCCCTACCAGCGCGACCAGCGCCGTGCCCGCGTAATGGCGCAGGCCCTCAGGCTGCTCGTCAAGCGCGGCGATGAGATGCGGCAACGCCCGCCAGTCGCCCAATTCCTTCAGCCCGCGTGCGGCGTCGGCCCTGTGGCGGGTGGTCTCGGCGCGATTCTGCATAACCGCGACCAGCCTCTCGAAGCGCTCCACCCCGCCGGCACGCTCCCACCAATCGCGCCACTTGTTCACGACCTCGGCGCGCTTTTCGCGCGGCCACAGCGAATCGTACTCGAAATAGTAAAAAGTGATCTCCCGCATATACCTGTCGGCAATCCGGCGGACGGCCTCGGACTCGTCCATCAGCGCGGCGATATACAGCGGCACAGCGGCCTCGCCCTCGCGGCGGAGGTTCTTCGCAGCCTGCAATCTGTCGCGCGCGGACTCGGCGCGCAGCATCGCGCTCCACGCCTCGAAATCGCTCTTCTTCGCCGTGGCCTCCAAATGCATCCGCCAGAACCCGACTATCCGTTCGCGCTCATCAGCCTCGCAATCGGCGTGCGCGGCGGTCAACTGCTTGAGAACGCGATTGTAGAAATCGAATTTTTTCCCGTCGGCCTCCTGAAGCGCCGCGAAAATCAGATCCGCATCTTTCCTGTCGCAAAGCACCGCAATCGAGCGCGAAATCTCTTCCCACGCCCTCAGTCCCGTGCCCTCGCCCGCCGCAATTAACATCGGCAGTGCCTCGGTGTCGCGGAACGACCTCGCTGCCTGCGCCGCCGCGATAAGAACCGAAGGGTTTTCGTCGGCGAGGCACTTGCGAACGAGTCCCGCGCTCTCCGCCGCACCCAGTCGTTCGAGCGCCCTAATCTGTGCGATCTTATCGCCGCGACCCGAGGCCAGGTCATCGGTGAGCCAGGCCCTCGGGTCGCGGTTTCTATAATTATCGAACCACCCGCGCCACAAAGCGCAGAGGCGTTCGGCTTCGGCGGCGGAAATTTCGGGAAAGTCGGCTTTGCCGTCGTCGAGTATTTTGCGGATACCGTCGGAGAAAGTAACGAGCGATTTTTCGGACGGATTTTGAACCACGCTATGCGAGGTTACGTGTTCAAGCGTACCCAGCATCAGCGCGCGGCACTCGCAGCCCTCGCGCTCGGCCGCGTCTATGAGAAATTCCGCCGCCCGCCAGTCGGCCAGTTCCGGCAGCACGCGCCGGGCGATTTTGCGGACGCGCGGATCGTTGTGCGAACACAGGGCGATCAGCCAGATGTTGCCCGTCCGGCCCAGGCGGTATTTCATATCGCGCAGGCCGCCTATCGCGGCAATAACGACCTCTGGGGACGGATCGGAAAGGGCCTTGACGAGGTACGGCTGGGCGCGGAGGCTGTTAAAGGCGACCAGCCCGCCCACCGCACTCAAACGGGTTGCGGAATCGGAATTTGGATCGGTGAATTTAGCCGCGAAGGTCTCGAACTGCCGCTGTTCCTGCGGGGTCAGCGAGCGCGTGTCGCGGTCGCGCCGCCCGCCGTCGAACTGCGACGAAGCCCAGAACCCCGCGCCGATTACCAGCGCAACCGCGGCGATAACTCTTTTCACGAGCCCCTCTCGTTTTTATTGCCTGTTTATTGGAAATGCGCTTTATACTTTATATTTTACAACACGCAGAACGATTCGACAAGTGCTTTGCGGGATTTGTTTGAAAATAGTCTTGACTAATCAGCCGGGAATTTTATGATGAACACCGCCTTACAAACCCAAAACAATGGAGGGAGCCGATGCATTACACCAAAAAGCAATACAAGATCATGCAGTATATCGCGCAGTACATCGAACGCAACGGCATACCGCCCACACTCCAGGAAGCCGGCGATTATTTCCAGGTCTCGAAGGTTACGATTTTCGAGCACCTCACCCTGCTCGAAAAGAAAGGCGCCATCCGCCGCAAAAAGGGTCTCTCGCGGGCGCTGGAAATCATCGACGAGAAATTCCTGCCACAGTCCCCGACCTGCCTGCCGCTGGTCGGCAATATCGCCGCAGGCGCGCCCATCGAGGCGATCGAAGATCCCGACCACATCGAAATCGGCGACATGATACCGCGGAACAAGGAATGCTACATGCTGCGGGTCAAGGGCGATTCGATGATAGACGAGCACATCGCCAACGGCGACTACGTGATCGTGGAGAAGCGCGACACGGCCCGCGACGGCGAGATCGTCGTGGCGATCATCAACGACAACGAGGCCACGCTCAAGCGGATGTACCGCGACGGAAAGCGCTTCCGGCTGGAACCGGCCAATCCGAACATGTCGCCGATCTACGCCGACCGCCTCAAGGTGCGCGGCGTGGTTGTCG
>JAUWEX010000254.1 GCA_030607235.1 Planctomycetota bacterium
TCTCGCCCGCCGCCACGTCGTGAAGAACGGCGGTTCGGGCGGTGATGATGGCGTTATCGCCGATGCTGACGTTATCCCTGACGCCTGCCTGCCCGCCGAACAGGACGTTTTTGCCTACGTCGACGCTGCCTGAAATTCCAACCTGGCCCGACAGAGCGCAGCCCTGCCCCAGGCGAACGTTATGCGCAACGTGAACGAGGTTGTCGAGTTTGACGCCCTTTTCCAAAAGCGTCCGGCCGAAACGGGCGCGATCTACCGTGGAGTTCGCGCCAACTTCCACGTCGTCTTCGAGTTCCACCCAGCCTAACTGCGGAATTTTTACCGGTCGGCCCTGCTCGTCGCGGCTGAAACCAAAACCATCGCCGCCGATAACGGCGCCGGGTTGCAGGATCACGCGGTCGCGCAGAACACAGCGCTCCATGACCACGCATCCGGGGTGTAGCCGGCAGTCGCGGCCGATCTTAACGCCGTGGCCGATGTAGACCCGCGGGAAGACGACCGTCCCCGCGCCGATAACGGCGTTTTCTTCCACGACGCTCAACGCGCCGATGTGGGCGTTCTCGTCGACAGCGGCGTTTTCGGCAACTACGGCCGTGGGGTGAATGCCGGGCTTGAATTCCGGCGGCGCGGCGGTGAAAAGCGACGCAGCCCTGTCAAGCGCAGCCATCGGGTTGTCCACACGCAACAGCGCGCAATGCGAATTCGGCACTACTACCGTGCGGTCGACGACCACCGCCGAGGCGCGGCATCCGGAGACCATTCCGGCGTACTTGGCGTTCTTGGCTAATGTGATGTCGCCGCTGACCGCGGTCTTTATCGCGGAAACTCCGGTTATAATCGTTTCGGGATCGCCTTCGATCTCGGCGCCGATTCTTTCGGCTATTTCTCTGAGAGTCTTTTCCAACGCAGCAACTCACTTTTTCTCGAAAATCTTGATAACATCGGCGGTGATGTCGACGACTTTTTCATCGCAATATAGCAAAGGTCGCACGTCTATCATGTAGCGATGCTGGAACAGGTTGCCGCGGCTGCGGGCCATCTCCCAGGTTTCTTTGGTGATGGCGGGAGGATTCCACAGCACGACGGTGTAGCCTTTGACCTGAGCAACTTCTTTGATGGCCGCGCGTACATGCTCGTATACTTTTTCAACGCCCTTCATTTCGCCGAACATCAGTTCTTCGGCCAGCGTCCTCGTCGCGACCTCGATTTCGTATTTCAGCGGACGGATTTTTTTCTCCCAGTTCCACCACGCCTCAGAATTTTCCTTAGTGAGTTTCTGCTGCGCCACGTCTTTGTCGTACCGGGCCTTTAGGAGTTCGATGCGGGCCTTGCCGTCGTCGCGTTTTTTGATTAAGTCCGCCCTGATTTCTTTCATCAACACGCAATCGTTCACAAGGACTTCGAGATCGGCTACCGCGACTACGGGAATCGTCTTGCCAACCTTTTCTTCGAGAGCAACGAGTTTTTTCTCGAGAGCGGCTATGCGTTCGTCGGCGGTGCCGGCACAGAGGTACGCCTGCGATGCCGCGGGCTGAATTTCGGTGCTTGCGGCCGCTTCGGTCGCGCTGCGTCCGTCGGTGGTGGGCATGACAAACAGGCCGACCGCCACGGTGGCGATAAGCAACATAGCGATACTTACGAGTTTGATTCTCATGGTTTTGCTCCGTACGATTGCGCGGCGCGCATCTGCGCCGCTTAGTAGCCTATCGACATTGAGAACGATACTATCTGCGTATCGTCGTCATTCTCTTTCATAATGGGCAGCCCGAAATCGATCGTGATGGGTATCGGTATTTGCGGGCTGAATATGCGTATTCCGAATCCGATTGACATCCTCATATTGCCGAACTCTCCGACGCCGGAGTTGACCGTACCGATGTCGGTAAAGACCGCGCCGCGGATGGTGTCGCCCAGGATCGGGAAGGTGTATTCCGCCGTAGCATAGAACATCGTGTCGCCGCCGACGGGGTCGTCGTTCTGGTGCGGGCCGAGGCCGCGGTAATCAAAGCCGCGCATATTGCCGGTACCGCCCAGATAGTAGCGCTCGTAAATCGGGGAGTCATTCCCGAAGATCAGGCCGACTTCCGCGTGTAGTTTCAGGATATGCCGCAGGCCCTCCTCGTCTACATGTACCGTCCGATATCGGGTCGAGCCGAAGGCGGTCTTGAAGAGACTGAAGTCGCCGAGTACCGGCTCGAAGACCAAAAACGTGCGGTGGCCCGTGTAGGGCTTGAACATGCGGTCGATCCTGCGAATATCTTTGACGAGGCTGAACCTCACCGACATCAGCGAGTTTTTGCCTTCGACCTCCACGATATCGGGCGCGGCGGTGGTGTCGATGTCGTCGATGTCGATCGACTGCACGCGAAGCCGCATCGAGGCGACCCATTCCCGCGTCAGGCGCTTGCCGAAGGTAAGGTTGATTCCCGATCGGATTTCGTCGTAGGCGTCGCGGCTCCAGTCCCACTGGTAAAGGCTCACGCCGAAGGAAAGCGGCTTGCCGAACATGTACGGCTCTTCGAAGCTGATCCTGAAGCGCGAGACGTCCATACCGGGAGAAATCGATATCTCGAAACTCTGCCCCGCGCCGAGAAAGGCCGTGCGGTCGACGAACATGTCCTTGAAACTCTTGGGCAGATCGGCCAGGTCGAAGTTCGCCCTTATCAGCGCGATTTCGCCGACGAGTCCCTGGTCGCTGGATATGCCGGCGGCCAGCCTGATCCTGCCGAAACTGTCGGTTTCTTTGAGTTGGACGATAATATCGCGCACCATCTTGCCGTCGACGATTCGAGTTTGGCCGTTTGGGTCAACGTCGACCTCGACCGACTTGAAATATGGGTCCTGCATCCCGCCCAGGCGCAACAAGCGATTGCGGCTGGCGGTGATTTCTTCGTAATTGAATTTCTCCATCGGCCTGAAGGAGAGTTCGCGGCGAACGACTTTTTCCTGCGTA
>JAUWEX010000309.1 GCA_030607235.1 Planctomycetota bacterium
GTACCTCAAACGGGGGGTTGAGCAGTATGTCCTCGGCGGCGCAGAGGTGCTTTTCGCGGTCTTCGGCGCTGAGTTTGTCCCAGTTCGCGCGCGCCTTCTCGTCGATGTGCCGCCAGATGCACACGGCTATCTTGTGCGAGCGGGCCTGTTCCAGAAGGGCCGCTTCGCTGGCGATGTCCTCGTAGACTTTGGCTATATGTTTCTTGCGCTCGGCTTCGCTGAGCGTCTTCCACGAATCGCGCGCCTTCCAGGGAATCTTCTGCCAGATCGCCGCCGGTATTTTGTTCTTGTAGGCGTGCACGTCGCAGAATACGCGAGGTGGAAATTTGTCGTGATCGAAATACCAGCGACCTTCATTGTCGTACCAGCGATCGGCGTAAAGATAGTCCTGGTTAACGCCCCGCCACCATTTTTCGAGGATATTGGGGTCTTTGGCTGCCTGGGCTTGATCGATAGGGTAAACGCGGAACACCGAGCCTTCGAATTGCTTGAAGAAGGCCTCCAGGGCCTTATCGCGGGCTTTGCCGGGCGACATTGCGCACAACTTTTCGATATCGTATGCTATATCGAAAACGAAGTATTTGCCTATGTAGGTGTCCCACATGTGAAGGCGGCCGTCGGTGCGCCACCAATCCATAAGGTCGTTGCGGACGTACTTGAATACCTTGCTGCCGGGAATCTTGATCTCGCGCCGGTAGCCGAACATTTTGCGGATTTCATCGATCTTCGTTTTATAATTTTGGCGATTGAGTTCACCGACAATCTTCTCGAAATCAACGATTACAAAATGAGGAGATTTGTATTCGATGTTCCTCAAATAATCCGCGTTCTCTCGATACCACCGCAGTTGTGCCCGCAGGTCCGTGCCCAGCCACCCCTTCATGATGGCATTCAAGATTCTATAGACGCCAGCATTAGGGTCTTTGGCGATATACATCTTGAGCAAATACGGAAGCACCCTGTGGTCGGGAAAGCATTGGAACTCTCTCGTATCGGGGTCCAAAAGCGTAAGGGCACGTATGCAAGCACCGCTTTCGAGTGAACCTATAATTCGGTCAAAAGCCTTCTGGTCGCCCTCTTTCAATATCCTGGCCATCTCGGATTTGACGATTCGCCACGCGCGCTCATCGCGATCGGCAACCCGCACCAAGGCCGCATAATAGTGTCCCCTATTACAATACTTGGAATCTTTGCAACTTTGATATGTCTCCATAAATGTGTCAATGAACTGACGGTCGAATAAGTCAGGGTTGCTGATATAACGTATCAACTCCGATAAAATTTTATAATTTACAACATCCTTTCTTTCACCAGGATAGGTCCGTTTTTCGGCATTTTTGTACTTTTCAAATCCTTCCATAAGAAGCGGATCAAGCAAAGGGTCAAGCCTGAATGCTCCTGCCTTTACAAAAAGCGACCTAAAGCTTGAATCAGATTCAAACCGGATGGCGAGTTTGAAGAAATCGTAATAATGATAACGGGTAAAAGGTATATACCCCTCCTTAAGTACCTTGTAGATGCCGAACCGTTGTCTGTCAGAAAGATCAGGCCGGTCTACAGCCAACAGCAATTTATTTTTGATGGGATCCTTGTCTTTACCGCCCAAGAGTTTCCAGAAGTATTTACATGCTTCTCTGCTCTCTTCCGATCCGTAATAATCGTTGTCCAGCATTTTGAGACGCTTCTGAAATTCGTCGTCTTCGCTGGATTTGTTAATAATAGCAAATACTACGAGGCAGGCCGATAGCAGGATGGCCAGCAATGCAATTGCGAGGATTGGCCTGGATAGTTTTCTCGTTCGTTTCATTCTGTTTTCCCGATAATTTCCTGAAATGCTACTGTCCGTATTTCGTTGGGAAGATTATGGCAGATTGGCCGTGGATTTTCAATGTTTTCGGGGCGGGGCCAGGGTCATTTAATTCTTGAAGAGAGGTGTCTAGCCGTCGAGCTAGGGACACATCCCTTCGGTGCGCGGCCTTGCGGCCTGCTTCCGAAGGAGGATGTGTCCCGTCGCGGCACCCAGTTGCCAAACACACTTACACCGATCCGTCTGCCCCCGCCTAACACGGACAGGCGCAAGAACGACGGAATTAAATGACCGTGTGGCGGGGGGCGATAAAAAAAGACCCGGCTTTGAACCGGGTCTTTTTGTTTGTGTGATTGTGCTTAGTCTTGCGCGGGACGGCGTTTCATCATCGTCGTCGCGGCGGAGAGCCTGTTGCGGATGCTCTTGAGCGCGGTGCGCGCGGCGTTGAGGTCGCTCTCGAGCGTAGCCTTGACGACGGCGTAACTCTCGACGGAGTTCTCCAGGTATTTGACCTTTTGTTTCTCGGTTTCGATTTGCTCGCCGGCCTTGTTCAGATTGTCTTCGTTGGACCTGTTTTTGTCT
>JAUWEX010000415.1 GCA_030607235.1 Planctomycetota bacterium
GGCACATCCAGGACCGCGACGTGGAAATCCTCGGCGAAACCGTCTCCACCTCGCTCAACCTTGAGATGGCGCTCGCGCCCGACGTCGTCGAAGTCGCGCTCGAAATCCTGCCCGACCAGGCCACGATCGTCCCCGAAAAACGCGAGGAAATCACCACCGAGGGCGGCCTCGACGTCGCCGCCAACGTCAAGGAAATCGGCGAACTCGTCAAAAAACTCCGCGACGCCGGTATCGTAACCAGCCTCTTCATCGAGCCCGAAAAAACCCAGATCGACGCCGCGCTCAAGGTCGGCGCCGACGCCATCGAAATCCACACCGGCGCTTACGCCAACGCCGACACCGAAGAGGACTACAACGAAGAGTTGGAGCGCATCCACAAGGCCGCGCAGTACGCCGACTCCAAAAGCCTGACCGTCAACGCCGGACACGGCCTGACGTACCGCAACGTCGCGCCCATCGTGGCGATACCCGAAATCGTCGAACTAAACATCGGCCACAGCATCATCGCGCGCGCCGCGTTCGTCGGCATCGAACAGGCCGTGCGCGAGATGAAGGAACTAATGCAACGCTGACAATGCAACGCAACTTTGCTTAACCCTTTTATCGCATTTGGAGACTTACGATGTTTAACGGAGCGTTCACCGCACTGGTTACGCCGTTCGCAAACGGCAAGGTCGACCACGACAAACTGCGCGAAACGGTCGACTGGCAGATAGAGCAGGGAATCAACGGACTGGTGCCCTGCGGCACCACCGGCGAGTGCGCGACGCTGACGCACGACGAACACACCGACGTCCTGCGGACCGTTCTCAAACAGGCCGGCGGGCGCGTGCCCGTCATCGCCGGAACCGGCTCCAACAGCACCGCCGAGGCGATCCAACTCACCAGGGCCGCCCAGAACATGGGCGCCGACGCCGCACTCGTCATCACCCCCTACTACAACAAGCCCTCGCAGGAAGGCCTCTTCCGGCACTTCGCGGCGATCGCCGAAGCCACGCAACTGCCGCTCGTGCTCTACAACGTCCCCTCGCGCACGGCCGTCAACATGGAATCCGAAACCGTCGCGCGCCTCGGAGAATACCCCAACATCGTCGCCATCAAGGAAGCCAGCGGCGACCTCTACCAGATAGCCAAAATCATCAACACCTCGAAACTGACCGTCCTCTCCGGCGACGACGCGCTGACCGTCGAAATGATGGAACTCGGCGCAAAGGGCGTTATCTCGGTTACGGCCAACGTCGTCCCCGGCGACATGGCCCGCCTCGTCGCGCTCAAATCGCAGGGCAAGAACGACGAAGCCGCCGCGCTCGACGCAAAACTCAGGCCCCTGCACGCCGCGATGTTCGTCGAAACCAGCCCCCAGCCGGCCAAGACCGCGCTGAAACTCCTCGGCAAAAGCAACGGCGAGATGCGCCTGCCGATGTGGGGCGTCAGCGAGGACAGCAAAGCGCAGATCGAAAAAGCGCTCAAAGATTACGGACTCCTCTAGGCGGGAAACGCTTTGATTATCCTCGGCATCGAAACTTCGGGCAACGTAGGCGG
>JAUWEX010000056.1 GCA_030607235.1 Planctomycetota bacterium
AATATCATCAAAGGCGAAAACGACAACCCCATCGAAACGATCGCGTTTATCACCGACATCACCGAGCGCAAAATCGCCCAGGACAACCTCGAGAAATCCGAAAGGATGTTCCGCGGCATCTACGACAACGCCAACGACGGCGTATGCCTGGTGGATGCCGAGGACAAAACGTTCTTCATGTGCAACAACAAATTCTGCGATCTGCTGGGCTACACCGAAGCCGAACTCAAAAACATGCGCGTCAAGGACATCCACCCGCAGGATTCGCTCAAGTTTATCTACAAATTCATCGACGACATCATCACGAAAAAATCCAACGTCTTCGCCAAAGACGTGCCGGCGGTCAAAAAAAACGGCGGCGTCTTTTATTCCGACATCAGCGGCGCCATGGTCTCGCTGATGGGCAAAGAATACGTCATCGGAATGTTCCGCGACATCACCGAACGCAAAAAAGCCGAGGACGCCCTCAAAAGCGAACGCGACAGAGCACAGCATTACCTCGACGTCGCGGGTGTGATTTTGATAGCAATCGAAGCGGACCACACCATATCGCTTATCAACAAGGCCGGCTGCCGGATTCTGGAATGCGAAGAAAAAGACATCCTCGGCAAAGACTGGTTCGAGACCTTCCTGCCACCGGAAGTCAAAGCCGATGTGAAAAACGTATTCAACCAACTGATAACCGGCGAAATCGGAAACACGGAATACTACGAAACCGAAATCATCACCGCAAAGGGTAAACACAGGACCATCGCGTGGCATAACTCCGTCCTGCGTGACAAAGACGGCAAAATCGTCGCGACGCTCGACTCGGGCGAAGACATCACCGAGCGCAAAAAACTCGAAAACCAACTCCTTCAGGCACAAAAAATGCAGACGCTGGGCACGCTGGCCGGCGGCGTGGCGCACGACTACAACAACCTCTTGGTGGGCGTGCTCGGTTTCGCCTCGCTTATTTCCTCCAGCCCCGACACTACCAGAAATATCCGAACCTACTCCACCCAAATCGAAAACACCGCCCAGCGGATGGCCGACCTCACGCGGCAATTGCTCGGCTTCGGGCGCGGCGGCAAGTGGACCACCCGCATCATCGACGTAAACGACAGCGTCAGGGAATCGGTCAAGATGGTCCACGGCTCGCTCCGCCGCGAAGTCTCGATAAAACTCAGGCTAAGCCCCCAGCCCTGTTGCATCGAGGGCGACCCCGGCCAGATACTGCAAGTCATCACAAACTGCTGCATCAACGCCATCGAAGCCACCGACGCCGGCGGCACGATCACTATAAAAACGGCGGCGAAATTTTCCCCCAAGCCCTCCGGTGAGGTCTTCGAAGAATGGAACCCCGGCGATTACATCCACATCGAAATCGCCGACACCGGCTGCGGAATGAATCGGCAGACCGTCGCGAAAATGTTCGAGCCTTATTTCTCCACCAAAACCCAGGGCCGCGGACTGGGCATGGCCGCGGTCTTCGGCATCATCAAAAACCACCAGGGCTGGCTCTCGGTCGAAACCGAACCCGGCTCGGGCACACGCATGCACATCTACCTGCCGCATGTCGAAGGCAAACCGCAAAAAACTTCCACCGCCGAACTCACGCCGCCCACCGAAAAATCGAGCGGCAAGATAATCGTCATCGACGACGAGCGAGTTGTAAGGGATCTTTGCAGAGACGCACTGAAAAAAATCGGATACAACGTTCTGACCGCACACAGCGGCAACCAGGGCCTGAGACTGCTGGAAAAACACCCCGACTGCAACCTGTTACTGCTGGACATGGTCATCCCGCGTCCCGACGGCAGGAAGGTATTCAAAAAGGCTCGCGACATGTACCCCAAACTCGACATCCTTCTGACCAGCGGCCACGACGACCACGGCGACATAGCGAAACTTATCAAAAAAGGCGCCGCAGGGTTTCTGGCCAAGCCCTTCACCGCCAAAGAACTATCCGCCCGGATCGGAACGATCCTGAACACGGGCGGGCAGGCAGGCTGAGCCCGCTCCCAAACGTGGAGCAACTGCAACGGGACACAATGAAGGGATTGCCAATTACGTGATTGAGGCGTTTAGTAATAAGGAGAATTGGAAGGTATATCTGCGGACAGAAAAAATCACATCGCGAATTTGCGCACAAGATTTGTCAGTAAGTGCAAGCGAAGCACCCCGCGCCGAGAAGGCGCGGCAGCGAGCGGGTACTGAAATGAGTGGCTGCTCCCCTATTTGCTGCGGGGCGTCCCCGCCAGCAGATACAGCAGCACCCCGGCGCTGACCGCCACGTTCAGTGACTCCGCGCGGCCCGGCGTTACGATCGTTACCCGCCCCTCGCAGGCCCGCAGCAGCGACTCCGAAGGCCCCGCAGTCTCGTTGCCGAAAATTACCGCCCAGCGCCCGCTCGGCTCGACCGACGAAGCGTCGGCACCGCCGCGCGCCACCGCCGCCAACGATTTCACCCCCTGCGCCGCCATCCACTCCACAAGTTCACCCTCGTCCACTTCCGCCACGATCGGCAGGTGGAAACACGACGCGACCGTGCTTCGCAGCACTTTGGGGTTGGTCCACTCCACCCCGCCGCGCGTCATCACCACGCCGTCCAGCCCGAATGCGTCGGCGCTTCGGATGATCGCACCGGCGTTGCCCGGATCCCGCACACCGTCCAGCACCGCCAGCCTCAACGCCCCCTCGCGTTCGAGGTCGCACAGGCCAAAGGCCCGCAACGGCAGCACGCCGATCATCGCAGCCGGATTTACCGTATCGCTTAGCCGCTTGATATCCGCGGAGCGCGCGAACAGCACCTTCGTAGACTTCGGGTCTGTCTGCGCAAGAACCGCTTTTATCTCGTCGGTTTCGCGGCGCTCGTCGTTGACGACGATCGTCTCCACGGCCCAGCCCGACTCGAGCGCATCGCGCACCATGACCGCTCCCTCCACCAAAAAGCGCCCCGCGCGGCGGCGGAATTTCTTGACCTTGAGCGCAACCATATCCTTGAGCATCGCCTTCGAAACGAACGTGTCTTCGCGCATGAAATCGCTCCCAAAAGAATTCGCGCCGCCACCGGCCGTCCGCGCGGACGATACGCGGGCAACTGCGGGCGCGCAAAAAAGGGCTTGCGGATAACCCGCAAACCCCTTTGTTTACTGGTACGCCAGATAGGACTCGAACCTACGACCCGCTGATTAAGAATCAGCTGCTCTGCCAACTGAGCTACTGGCGCAAACGAGTAGTGAATTATATTCGCGCGGCAAAATTTTGCAAATAATTTATTTCCTTTTCACGCGATTCTTCCCCTTGCGGCAGCAAGAAGGCGCGAGGCCGCACGAATTAACACGAATTTTGCCGATTAACCGCAATCTTCGTTGAGGACTTTTTGGGTTGCCGTAAACACGCTGGTTAATGCCACAGTCGGAGGTAATAACCGATGATACGGGAGAGTTCGGCGTCGCTGATTTCGGCAGCGATGTTTTTCATTCGCAGAATCCTCGCGGCATCCGCGGCGTCGCGTCCACCGTCGCCGAAGAGTAGCAGCGGCAGCGCGGAAGCACAGCGCTCCGCGACAGAGCGGCCATAGCGCGAAATCGCCCCCGCGCCCAGCGGCAGGCCGAAGCCCAGCAGGTTCTTGGCCCAATTGCGCAGCGCCGAAGTGCGACACGGCGGCACATCGATCTTGTGCAGCGCAGGCCGCGAGTAATCGCACCAGTCCGCGAATTTTTCGCCGAGTCGTTTCCGCTCGAACCAGCGCATCACGTCTTCGTGAATCGCCAGCGTGGAATCGTAGAGCGCCGCGTACTCCTCGTGGCTCATCTCCGGGAAAACCGGCCTGATCTTGCCCTCAAGCGCAGCGATGTATTCCTGCCGCACCTCCTCGCCATGCGGGACTCCGGCGAAGTCGACCTCGCGCGCGATCTCGATCCGCCTGGCGTAAGAGGCGTCGTATCTTCCGAGCGCAATCAACAGGCAGTCGCCCCACGCCTGTTTCGCTTTGGTAATCTGAATCTGGAAATGTTCGGACTCGCGTCCGGGCCGCGGGCCGCCGTCGAGCAGGCGCTTTTTGGCGATGAGGAGGCCGCCGGAGCGGTTGAACAGCAGGAAGCCGCCGTCCCACACCTCGATTTGCTCGGGCCGGATTTCGGGCAGCGCGTCGAGCGCGTCGTCATCGCCCCAGATGATTTTGTGCCCGCGCTGCACCTCGTACCAGGCGGTAGTGGCGGGCACGGTACGCAACTGCGCGGGCGTGCGGGTGTCGAGGTCGACCTGCATCCCGAGTTTGGTTTCGAGTTCGAGCGCGAGCGCGGCCAGCCTTTGCCGAAGCCTGCGACGCTTGAGTACGGAGACCGGCGAGATGATGATTTCGAAATCGTAATCGTTGACCGGCTTCGGGCGGCCGTCGCGGAGCACCGCGCCGCCTTCGCCGCGACCGAAACCGCCGACCAGCGCCACCGCCAGCGGCGTAGTGAAGGCGCGCACCGCGGGGATGACCGCCTCGAGGACGGTCTGCAAATCGGCGATGATTCCGGCGCGCAACTCTTCGCTGTCGGCGACGGTGAACGGGCCGTCTATGGTCTTGATCCGGCACATGCGGCCCAGTATATATCGCACATCGATATTTTACAAAAAAAATCGCCGGATGCATTGAGCACCCGGCCGATTTTTTCCTGCCGAACCGTCTAACCCAGCCTCTTTCGGGCTAATGCGACCACAAAAGCCAGGGTTCCACTTATCGCCATTATCAACGTCCCCGGTTCCGGCACCACGGTAAAGTCGGCGCCTGATGCGAAAGAGGCCGTGGCGGTCCAATCAGGTATGTCGTTGCAACCGAACGGATTCGCGGGATCCATCGATGCGAACGCAAAAGAAAACTGCTCGTTGTCGAGATCGCTCATGCCCTGCGTAACAAGGCCGGAGAAGGTAACATCGCAGAATTTCATGCTGTCCGACGCGCCGACGTTGCCGGGATAGAGCACCGCGTAATCGAAGGTCGCCACAAGGAGTAACTGCCTGCCGGCGTCGTCCCATATCTCGAGTTTGCCCCCTTCGAGTTCGAGCTCGTTCGGGTAGTCGCCATAATAGAATACTATCAGCGAGTCGCCGTCGTTGTCGGTCAGCGTAAAACTCGCGTCGGCATAGGTCGTGCCCGCCAGATGCCCGGCCAGGACGCTGACGCTGATGCCGTCGTTGCCACCGATGAGCCAGCCGCCGTCAGTATTAGAGTCGGCGTCGGCGGTGAACGTGAAGCACTGAGTGCTGGGATCGGCAAAGGTGATAATCGGGTCGGCAAAGGAGGTCGCGCCCAGCGCCATCGCCATAATCGCCACTAACGTTATTCCAATTTTTTTGTTCATTCTTTGTCCTCATTCAGAGAAGCCATTTTCACGGGCCGATAACGCCCGGTTACATACCCAGACACATGAGACGCGAAAAAATCTCGGAAAAAATCGATTTTTTTCGATTAAAATCAAACAAAATCGCAACTGACAAAAATCGTCATAACAGGTATGGAATCAAGTGGTTGTCAGAAGGGCAAAAGAGGCACGTTTTTGGCATTTAAGACATTATTAAGATAATTTAAGATTTTGCGCGCGGTTTTGTCTGAATTGACGATATAATATATCTAGGCAACAAATACGACAATACTCATTGAATCTTCGCAGGAGGCATCCGCGTGGAAAAAAATAGTAATTGTCAACACAAACACACCGGCACCCGCTACATCTTCAGCCCATCCGCCGAAAAAAAGGTCCTCGCGATAACGTATTGCAAGGACTGCGGAAAGGAGATCGACAGAGAAGTCGTAACGACCCTCGCAAACGACGAAAAATCATCATAAAAAAAGACCCGCTCCTCAAAGGAGTGGGTCTTTTGTTTTTTCGCCAAAAGTTTTGCGCCGAAACACAGCGGACTAATTCGGATCGGGGGCTTCTTCGTCTTCGGGCGCCGGTTCAGGCTCCTCATCGGGCTTGGGCTCGGATTTCGGCCTGTCGAACGGCGAGTCTCCACCGCCTCCGGGCTTAAAAGTTCCGCTCGACTTCATGCTATCGAGCATCTTGATAACCTGCTCCTCTGACATGCCCTTCTTCAAAAAATTCTTCGTAAGGCCCATAACGAACGCGATCGGCATCTTGGTCCTTTCCGCGCATCGCTTTATCGCCTCCTGCATGGCCGGCGAAAACTCCGAAAGCTGCGGCACCTTTTCCATCTTCGGCATTCCCGGCATCGGGCCGGGCTGGTTGGGCGCGGGATCCGGCGTCGCCGCGTTGGACTTCATCTTGGCCAGGTTGAGGATGTTCTCGATGATCTTACTCTCGTCCCAACCGAGGCGATTGCCGAGTTCTATCAGTTTGTCGATCGCGTCCTCGGGTACTCCTTTGGAAAGGGCATATTTTTTCGCCTCTTCAACCGTTTGGATATTCTCCGGCGTTCCAGGCGTCCCTTCGGGTTTATCGGGGTCTCCACTCTTGGGTATCTCCGGGGCAGGCTCGCCCTTGAGTTTGAAGGTTCTCAGCAAAGCCTTAGCCTGCGGGGATGAAAAACCGGACTTAAGAAGTTCGTCATGGTTGTTAAGCCCAAGCGCAACATCCCGCGGTTCGAGTTCAAGAATCTCCAGCAGCGTTTTGATCTGCTCGTCGGTGAAGCCCGCCGCCTTGAGCCGCGCTATGGCGCGCTGGACCAGTTCGGAGTCGGGCACGTTCTTGCCGTTTTCGGGTTTTGGCTCGGGCTTGGGCGCGGGCTTGCGCTCGGCCAGTCCCAGCCTCTCAAGGCTAACATGCGGCACTTCGAGATCGTTTTCCCAGCCGTCGCGGAGAATCGAAATCGTAACGTTGCCCGGGGTTCTGAGCCGTGCACAGGCCTGCGAAAGCGAGGTCAGTTTGACCCCGTCGATCTTGACGATCCGGTCGCCGGGCTTGACGCCCTTCGCGG
>JAUWEX010000364.1 GCA_030607235.1 Planctomycetota bacterium
ACATCGGACTGATGATTACCGAAAACGGACCGCAGGTGCTGGAGTATAACTGCCGCTTCGGCGACCCCGAGACACAGCCGCTTATGATGCGCCTCAAGACCGACCTGATAGATCTCATCGAGGCGACACTCAGCGGAAATATCGACAAGACGACGCTGGAGTGGAACCCGGGCACGGCGATGTGCGTAGTGCTGGCTTCGGGCGGCTATCCCGGCGCGTACGAAAAAGGACTCAATATCACGGGCATCGGTAAGGCCGACGAGATGCAGGGCGTGAAGGTATTCCACTCGGGCACGCGGCGTAACGGCGATGACTGGCTAACCAACGGCGGCAGGGTGCTGGGCGTAACGGGTATCGGCGAGGACGTGGAGTCCGCCAGGGAGCGTGTCTATGCCGCGGTCGGCAAAATCAGTTTCGAGGGAATGCATTACCGCAAAGATATCGGATTGCGCGGCCGGGCAGCGCCCGGCCTGTCGCCTGCGCAGAAATCGTCAACAACACGGCAAACTCACAAGTTTCATCAGTGAGTGGCAGCGCCCGGCCTCTTTTTGCCGTCAGGCAAAAAGCAGGGCGCGGTCCGCCTCAGGCGGATTGAAATGAGTGGTTACTTCCCTGTTTGCTGCGGGGCGTCCCCGCCCGCCTGCGGATCGGCTCGAAGACCATGCGAATTGTGGCGATTTTTTTCGCCTCGTCGAAGGAGTTAAACCGATTGCGCATACGTTCGGGCATTTTCGATACTATCACATCGATCCCGTCCTTGTCGTAGACCCGCCTGGCAAGCCTGTCGAGTTCTTCGGCTGAATACGAGGCGATTTTGCGCTGTTTCTCATAGGTCAGGTGCCGCCGCGCGCGATAGCGGATAAACATCGCCATCTCAAGTTGCGTCGGCTCGAAAATTTCGCCCACCATCTCAGTAAACATCCTCATCCCAAGATGTTTACAGGCAAGTTTATATTCTTCGGATCCCTTTTCCAAACCCTCAAACGCATCAGGATATTTCTGCAATCCCTGCGCTATCAGCCACTTGCCGAGAATCTCGAACTTCTTCGCTGCCTTCGCCGCTCTGATTTTTTTGACATCCTCCCGGGTCAGGCGATTCTCCGCCACAAGCTGCTCGACAAAGCGCCGCATAATAGCGAGCATGGAAACCTCGCGGCCCTCCTCGAGAAGAGTCCCCACCACACGCAGAAAACCGCGCGGAGGCCTGCGATGGCAGTTATGCCGCATATGTGGCGAAATATTAGAGCAAAAATATTTCCTGATTTTTTTCCGCTTCTCATTGTCGAGTTTCACCCATCGCGGCGTGTTTATCGCGACCGCATCCCGCTGTTCGGGTTCGAGCGCGCGAAACCTGTCGTACTTCGACCTGATGGCCTCGCGTTCGGGCCTGGACAGAGACTTCCATTTTCTATACGTATCGACGATCGCCTTTTTGCGGCTGTCATCCATCGCCTCCCAGCGCTCCTCGTTCGCTTTTACGCTATCCAGCGCTTCGTCGCCCGAGAGGAGCGAAGCGGGAATCGCCACAAAGAAAAGCACGATCAATATGTATCGAAAAACCGTCATCGTCTGTCGTCCGTTTCGGAGGCGCTCGTTGAAGCAGTGCTGTCAACGTTAAGATCTATCCCACGGTCTGCCAGTTCCTCGACCGTAAGAAATTCCTCTTTTTTGAGAACGTCGATATCCTCGGCCTTGAGGTTTTCGTGAGCGAGGCTGTCGTAATTCTCCAGAAGATCCAAATCGCGGATAATTTCGGCCCTTTCCGCGGCGGTTAACTGAATACCGTTGTCAGCGGTCGGCTGAAAATGACTGATCAGCATGTACAGCCCGAACACCAAAAGCAGACTCGCGGCAACAGCCAGGGCCGCCCGTACCGGCGCTCGCCGCAGGAGGGGTCGGCTGCGCGGCGCGGTCTCGTGCAGGCGCTCCCGCACGGAAGCCGTAAAACCCGGCTTGGGCCGCACTTCCGGCAAGCTGCCGACCATATCCCAT
>JAUWEX010000139.1 GCA_030607235.1 Planctomycetota bacterium
GCATACGCCTGGCGGCGTTGGATCTCATGGCCAATCTGCCCAAGAACAAGGAAATCCGCAACACCCTCATTACGCTGGCCTCCGTCGGCGACGACAAAAAAGAGATCGTGCTCGCCGCTGTCGAGGCGCTCAGAAAATACCAGGAAGAAGACCTCGCCTTTATGCTTTACAGCATCGGCAAGCGAAGCAAGGACGAAGACATCCAGGCCAGGATCGTCGACGTGCTGGTCGATATGCCCCCGATTTACCTCAGGAATATCCTGACCGAGATGTACAAGTGGGCCAAAGACGACTCGCGCCTCAAGGTCATCGACGCTATGGGAAAACTCAAACTGCGTCGGGCCGCCCGGATTCTCGTCAAAACCCTCGAAGAAGACCTCGTCGACGATAAACTCAAAGACGCCGAAAAAGCCGAGCACATCGCCCGCGCCCTGCGGAGCATGGGCGGCCACCCGGCGGTCCAGGGTTTGGAGATCATACTCAAGAGCGGCTCCGACAAGGCCCGGTTCTACGCGATTCGAGGGCTGGTCGAGTACCACAGCCTACAGGGGATCCAAGCCGTCGGCGCACTGCTCGACGATCCCAACCTCAAGATACGCTGCGAGGTCATCTACATGCTGGGCGCCGCGGGCCGCAAAGAATACGTCGAAAAAATATCCAAAGCGCTCGTCAGCAGCAAGTCCCAAGAGCGTCTCGCGGCGGCGCAGGCGCTCGGCAACATCGGCGACCGCAAGGCCGTCGGCGCGCTGACCACCCCCCGGACCCAGAAAAAATTCCGCGGCCGCCGGGGCGATTTCTCCGTTCTCATCAAGACCGTCGGACGGCTGGGCGGACCGGAGGCGACCGAATTTCTGCTCGAATTCGCCGAAGGCAACAACAACCAGTACGCCGTCGAAGCGCTAAACGCCATCACCCTGCAGGGCGTCAGGGGCGACGAAAAAGCCGTGGACAGGCTTATAGCGCTCTCCAAATCGGACAACGACAAACGCCGCATCCCGGCGATACGCGCCCTGGGTTACGCTGGAGGTCGCAAGGCCCTGGAGGCGCTGATAGAGATGACCGTCAAACGCGCGGGCGTCGAGGCCGCTGCCGCCGTCGAGGCCATGGCCTACACCGGCGAGCCCGACGCCGAGAAGAAACTCAAGGCGCTGCTCGTATCCGACCGCTACCGCGGCAACCTTGCCTCCGTCATCGCCGCGCTCATCAAACTCGGCAAAGCCGATCCGGCCGCCTGCGTCGCGGCCTGCGAAAGCAAGCACGGCCGGGCGCAGCGCAACGCCATAGCCGCGATTTCCCGTCTCAACTCCCCTACGGTCAAGACGCTGCTGATAGAAGAGATGACCAACGAGCGTCCGCCGGCCAAAACCGTTCGCGGCATGATCGCGACCTACGGCGACGACAAGGAGTGCCGCGAAGCGATATTTGTGATGCTCAAAAAATACGGCCCGGAAAACATCGACTTGATCGAAGCCTGCGCGAGCGCGCAGCACAAGGACTTTATCGAGACGCTCACGATGATGATGTTGCAGTTGAGCGACAAGACCCACAAGCGCGCCCGGGCTGCCATACGCTATGCGCTGTCTTGTATCGCCAATCGCGACCTGGGCGCCGACCCCGAAAAATGGCGCAAGTGGTGGCGCTCGGCGGAGAACAAGACGATGGAGCAGATCATAGAGGAGGGCTTTTTTTACTACGGCTACGAGATACCCGCAAAGCCGACTCCCGACGGGCTGTTTTTCTGCGCGGGGCTGCTGTACGAGGATGACGATATGCACTTTCTGCGCATAAACGCGCTACGCATCCTGGCCGCCGCCACCGAAAAGCCCTTCGAATTCATCCGGCGGAACGAGTGGAACTCCGAAATCGCCTACGAGTGGTATGCGTGGTGGCTGGTCAACAAAAACGCGCTCGACGAAAAATACAAAAAATAATTTTGCCGGGGGGGCTGGGAATGGACAGCAAAGATGAACTGGCGATGCAGTACCACTTGCTCGAGACCATGATCGGCACGCCCGCCGAGCCGCCGGTAGAGGAGTTCTTCGTCGCCGAGGCGCTCGACGCGCTCAAAGCCCAACTTCAGGTCAGCCCCTTCGCGCGCGCGCGCGTGCTGCGGGCGCTGCGGGCGATGGCGAACGAGGGTCTCGTCGGGCGGCACCGCCGGGATCGTCGATCCTGCTACTGCGTTACCGATATGGGACGGAATTTTTACGCGAGATTCAAGGAGGTCATGGAGGTCTGGCGGCTGGAAAAAAAATTCGGCGAGCGCATGGCCCTCACCACCGTTACCCGTATCTCGCCGCGCAAAAAAGGCGAGGACAAACTCTGCCTGCCGCGCGTGAACTCGATGCACTTCCCCTTCAAATACCAAAAAATCCAGCACCGCTTCGAGGGTGACCGGGAGATATGCATTTACAAAGTAACCGAACGGAGAGACACGATATGAGCCATGAGAAACTAACCGTGTGGAAGATGCGATTTTTTGCGGCGGCAACGCTGGCGATGCTGGCGATAGCGGCGGCCGCGGGGCTGGCCCTGCTGCCGAACCTGCTCGGGGCCGACTCCGTTGGGGCCGCGCCCGCGACGGTTGCCGACGATTCCTCCGCGCCCGCACCACAGCCCGCGACCGACACGGACCGCAAAATCGCCGTGGTGGATCTGGAGAAAATCAAGGACAAGTATCAGAAATACATCGACAGCGACAGGCGCATCTCGGCGCGCGAGAAGGAACTCCAGGACGAACTGGAAAAATTCCGGGCGCCGCTGGAGGGGATCAAAAAACAGCGCGACGCCCAGCCCCGCAACACCGACGCGTGGTTCGACTTCGACAAAAAACTCAAAGACAAGGCCGCCGAACTCGAGACCGCCGCCAAAAAAGCGCAGGCCGAGATCAACCGCAAGGACCTCGAACTGATGGAGGAGGTCATCGGCGACATCACCGCCGCGATCGGCAAATACGCCAAGGCCGAGGGCATCGAGATCGTGTTGTGGAAAAAGCAGGTGCTGCTAAACCATCCCTCGCTGCAACAGCGCACCGCGTACCTCGAACTCATCAGCGTCCTCTATGCCGACCCGCGGCTCGACATCACCGACGACGTGATTGCCAAACTCAACGCCGCCTACGAGAAGGAAGACTAGTTGGCGATGCGCGCCGGTCGATATTGTTTTGCGGCGGCTTTCCTCGCGGCGGCGTTGTGGGCCGCGGCGGGCTGCGGCGCGCCCGAACCGATTCCGCGGGCCGACGGCGTGGCTTTGTACGAACTGCGCGTGCTCGGCTCGATTCCCCACGACAGCGAAGTCTTTACGCAGGGGCTGCTTTTCCACGACGGCCGCCTCTACGAGAGCACCGGCATCGTCGGGCGGTCCTCCCTGCGCGAGATCGACGCGCGCACCGGCGAAGTCCTGCGCAAAATCGACGTGCCCGGGGTCTTCGGCGAGGGCCTGGCGTTTTGCGACGGCAAACTCATCCAGATCACCTACCGGGATATGCGGGCCTTCGTCTACGACGCGCGCGACTTCCGTCTGCTCGAAGAATTCGCCTACACCGGCGAAGGCTGGGGCCTGACGTTCGACGGCGAGAGCCTTGTGATGAGCGACGGCGGCGATGAGTTGACATTCCGCGACCCGCGCACTTTCGAGCCGCGCCGGCGGGTGTGCGTCAGGCTTTGCGGTGAGCCTGCGGCCGGGATTAACGAGTTGGAATTCGTCGACGGACTCGTTTGGGCCAACGTCTGGCGCGAGGATTACATTTTGATGATCCGTCCCTCCGACGGCGAGGTCGTCGGCGTGATCGACGCTTCAAAACTCGTCGCCCGGCAGCCCGAGGGCAGCGGTGTGCTCAACGGCATCGCCTGCGATCCCGCGACCGGCGCGATCTATCTTACCGGCAAAAACTGGGCGCGAATTTATCGCGTTGAACTCCTCAAAACCGCTCCGCGCGGCCCGCAAAACCCGCAAAAGTGACGATTCCTGTCATAAAGCCGGGAAAGAGTTTTCCCATTTGCGCGAAGTCGCAAAACATTTCGCTTTTTGCGGATTTATCGACTTGACGCCCTTCATTTATGGGGTAAACTTCAGGTGGACAATCCGGGTTAGAGTAGTTCCAAACCGGATGTCCGCGATAATCCAGACGACAAATTGCACGATAAAGGCAAACCGTCCGAAAGGGCGGGGCGCAAAACAAAAGGGCCTAAACCCCTCGGGGCACGGCAGCCTGTTACCGAAAGCAAGCAGACAGCCACAAACCGCACTTTCGGTAGCGAGAGCGCGGTTTTTTCGTATTCGCCCCGAATTGCATAGGGACACGGCTCATTTCCCGCGGCCGAGTTTATCTTGGGGCCGATTGTCTCGCCTTTGAGGGGGAGTTTGGTAGGGTGACTGCCGATCCAGCCGTAACGGGGGATACTGAGGATGTTTTTCTTGATAATTTGATTCCAGCCCATGCACATGCAGAGGTCGGGCTCCAGGCTGCTCATGATATCTTCAACTTCTTTGGTGTTGATGTCGGGATTCTTGTAGAGCGGGATATTGTATTCCTTGCAGATCTCATCGAAACTGCTTATGTCCATGTAGAGATCCCCGCGTTCCCTGACGGTAAAGACCGCCAGCAGTTCGGCTTTTTGTTTGGTTAATTCCTCAATAGCGGCTTTGCCCATGTCGTTGATGCTTGCCAGAATAACTTTCAT
>JAUWEX010000256.1 GCA_030607235.1 Planctomycetota bacterium
TATCATGGTCAGTCTTGTGTCTCAGCGATTTCCCTGTCATTATCGTCGAGAAAGTATATCCTTGCCTGATCCTCTGATTAAGGATATTCTTCCCAGTGGAGATGATAGACGCGAAGGTCGCCCCGCCGATGCCGTCGCGTCCTGTTTTACCGCCGACCGCCACGACCAGATCGCCGGGCCGCGCGCCCTTTTCGATTTTGTCGCCGGGCATGATGCCGCAGTTGCCGCAGTACACCAGCGGATTGCCGACGTAGCGTTCGTCGAAATAAAGCGCGCCGTTGGTCGTGGGTATTCCCATACGGTTGCCGTAGTCGCGCACGCCCGCGACCACGCCCTTCATAATGCGCTTGGGATGCAGCGTGCCTTTGGGCAGTTTTTCGGCGGGCAGGTCCGGCGGGCCGAAGCAGAACACGTCGGTGTTGATGATCGGTTTCGAGCCGAGGCCCGTGCCGAGCGGGTCGCGAATCACGCCGCCGATGCCGGTGTTTGCGCCGCCGTAAGGCTCGATGGCCGAGGGATGGTTGTGCGTCTCGACTTTGAAGCAGACCGCGTTTTCGCCGTCGAAGTCGATCACGCCGGCGTTGTCCTTGAAGATCGACAGGCACCAGGGCTTGTTGAGTTTTTCGGTCGCGCGGCGGATGGTCGACTTCAGCAGGTTGTCGATCGTCTCGCCGTTGTAGTCAATCAGGCCGGTGAAGACCTTGTGCTTGCAGTGCTCCGACCAGGTCTGCGCGATCGTAGCCAGTTCGCAGTCGGTGGGGTTGCGGTCGAGTTTCTTGAAGTAATCGCGGATCGCGCGCATCTCGTCGAGGTTAAGCGCGAGCATCCCCTCGCGGCTGATCCGCAGCATCTCGTCGTCGTCGGCGCCGAGCAGGTCGACGGTGATGAGTTTGAATTCGTAGTTCACGTCGGGCATCGACTGAAACGGCAGGTCGGCGTCGAGCGTGCAGTCCTCGATAACCTCGTTGGCGAGGATTCGCTTGGCTATCGTTTCGATTTGGTCGAGTTTCAACTCGCCGGTGATGACGTACTTTCGCACGGTCTTGATCGATTTCGCCTCAAGCCCCATATCGACGACGGCCTTTTTGGCGCTGCCCTCGACGGGGTCGGTTACGCCGGGCTTGCGGCTGACCTGGATGACGTGCGCGCCTTCGGGTATCTCGGCGGCAGCGTCGGCACCCTCATCGTCCATCCGCCTCAGGCGGAAATCGTTCAGCACCGGGTCGGCGAGCAGCCGCGTCGCGATCGCGCGCGCGTCGGCCTCGGGCATATCGGCGAGGATGTCGTATATCATAAAAAACGACACGTCGCTTACGCCGTCGATGCCGAAGTCCCTGATCTGGGCCATCACGGAGTGCCCTTCGACATCGAGATGTCCGGGGCGAGTCGTTACCTCTATTCTCCAAAGCATAGTATCTTCCTTGTTCGAGATTTGAAATGGTTCGGTCAGGCATATTTTAACGGGCCGCGCGCATGATTCAATGAAAAACGCCCGTTTGTGCGCCGCTGTGGAATTATTTTGGATTGAATCGGGCGAGAAAAAGGAAGGCAAAAAACTAGCCCGCCGCCGTCGCCGGCCACGGGCTGTCCGTTTCTCAACGGAATGCTGAAACGTTATAAGGTGCGTGAGTAAGGTCTGCGGACGGCGCAGGCCGCTAGTGCCAACCTGCACCGTCCAGTTTCGTTGTTATACCTCCACTATTCGTTGAGTGAAGGATCCGTAGCATCGGGCGCCGTGCCGTCGACCGTGAAGCGAATCACTCCGCTTTCGTCGACGAAGAAGCCTCTGTTGCCGGAAGTGCCGACTGTCGTAGGCACAGCGGAGGCAGCCCAGGAATCCCCGTCAGGTGCGCCGACGATTGCTACCGTGTACCCGCGACTTACGCCGCCGCCGAGAGCCGAGTCAATATACGGAGGGGTGGCGGCAGTCAGTAGGGCCAGTGTTCCGTAACTGCCTGTACCGCTGTTATTGCGGTAGTTCTCCTGCGCGCTTGACAGTGTTCGCAGCGCGCCGATCGCGGCAGCCTCGTTTGCGGCGATTCTCGACCTGAGCAGGTTCGGAATAGCGATTGCAGCGATAATTGCGATAATCGCAACGACGATCATCAATTCGATCAGTGTGAAACCTTTGTTTTTGCGCAACATGGCTTAGACTCCAAATATCAGGTAATGCGAAAGTTTCGGAAAAAGAGAATGCTTCATCGAATTGACACGTTGCTTATTCGTCCGTTGCCGGACATGACGATTTCTTTGACTGTTTGGGTTGAAATTTTGTTCTTGTTTTTTCCATTTCCTGTTTCTCGCGCGACACCCCTATTAGAGCAACAGGTGTGCCATTCGGGCCGGAGCAATGCCGCCCCGTCCGTAACCGGCTGGGAAAAGGAAACTTAGGCGGGAGAAAATTTTTTTGAGAATCTTTCGGCACGTTTCCACGCCGACACTTCTCGTCACCCCTTACAATAACTGGTAACGGAAATGGTCAAAACTCGCGCCGGAAGCGCAAATTCGGCGGTCGGGCGAAAACGCAAAGGGGAAATGTGAGGCGAAAAGCAGGGTTCCACTCCGCCTCAGGCGAATTGCCTGGGCTGCGAAGCCTCCCCGCCAAGCCCTGCTTAATAAAATCCTCAACTACACAGCAAACTTGCCCAAATCGTCAGTGGGTGGAAGCGAAGCGCCCCGCGCCGAGAAGGCACGATAGCGAGCGGGTCTTGAAATGAGTGGTTACTCCTCACTTGCCTCCAGGCGCTGCCCTTACAAGAGGCCGCCAAAAACGCAGCAAACTTGCCCAAATTGCCAGTGGGTGGAAGCGAAGCGCCCCGCGCCGAGAAGGCGCGGCAGCGAGCGGGTCTTGAAATGAGTGGTTACTCCTCACTTGCCTCCAGGCGCTGCCCTTACAAGAGGCCGCCAAAAACGCAGCAAACTTGCCCAAATTGCC
>JAUWEX010000343.1 GCA_030607235.1 Planctomycetota bacterium
AGAATTCCGCGCTTTTAAGATAAACAAAGATTGAAATTGCGATACGGGAGTCCTATATTATGCAGCGATTCAGCAAGGAAGAGATTGCCAAATTTCGGACAATGCTGTTCGAACGTCGCGAGATTCTTGCCGGCAACGTCAGCCGCATGTCCGACTCGGCGCTGAGCAACAATCACGATTCCGGCAACGGTTTCAACCACATGGCCGACATGGGTACCGACAATTACGATCAGGAATTCACCATCGGCCGCATAGAAAACGAGGAAGACGAACTGCGCGCCATCGACGAGGCGATCCAGAAACTGGACGCCGGCACCTACGGCGCATGCGAGTCGTGCAGCCAGCCCATCCCCAAGACCCGACTCAGGGCTTTGCCGTTTGTCAGCCTGTGCGTGCGCTGCAAGGAACTCGAGGAGAAGAGTGCGTGAGGTCTTTCGCGATAGGCCGAATTGTCTTTGCGTTCGTAGTTGTAGCGGGTGTGGTGCTTGATTTGTGGACCAAGGCCCGCTTCTACTCGTTCGTCGACAACAACGGGAAAGAAGAGGTAATCAAGGATTTCTTCTACATCGCCAGCGCCAGCAATTCCGGCGGTGTGTTCAGCATACTCAAAGACCAAACCATGCTCCTCGCGGTGTTATCCGTGCTTGCACTTTTGGTTGTGGGTGTTATACTTGTAAGGCTCAAAGGCCGGGTGCTTTGGCTTCATATCGGCCTGGGGCTGATAGTGGGCGGCGCGCTCGGTAACCTTTACGACCGGCTGTTGCTCGTTACGCCGCTGGGGGACAAGGCGCATTTCGTGCGCGACTTCATCCTGCTGGTGTTTTGGGGTTACGAATACCCGATATTCAATATCGCCGATGCCTGTATCTGCGTCGGCGCGGCGATGGTCGCACTGAAATTACTGACAGGCGAGCGCAAGCATGAGCGAAAACTCCAACCCGAAGCGTAGTTTCGGGGGCGCATGTCTGTTGCTGCACGGCATAGCGGCCGGACCGGCGCAGTTTGACAATTTGACCGCCGAACTCGACGCACGCGGAATCCCGTGGCGCACGCCGGTTTTGCCCGGCCACGGCACGAACTACAAGGACCTCTTCGGCGTTACGTGGCGCGACTGGTACGACACGGCGCTTACGTGCCACCGCGAGTTGGAGCGCGAATACGGGACGGTCGCCGTTGCGGGATTTTCGATCGGCTCGCTGCTGGCGATAATGCTGGCGGCCGAGCGACCGGTGGAGCGTTTGGTTCTGCTCAACACGCCGGTCTACTCGTTTTTCAGATTCATCCCCGCGGGGCTGTTTCTGAGGGTATTGGGAATGTTTACCAAAGAAATTCGCACGTTTGCCCCACCGGACGGCGTGGGCAGGGTGCGCATCTACCGGCGGGTGCCGGTATGTACGCTACGGACGATGGCGGAACTGGTCGAAGCGGCCAGGCCCGACATACCCGGCGTTACCAGCCCCTGTCTTATAGTTCATAGCAAATTCGATCTGGCGAGTCGCGCAAAGAGCGCCAGTTATCTGCTGGAGAATCTGGGATCTTCGCAGAAAGGCATATACTGGCTGCGCAGCCGCGATCACAGCATCCTGGAGGGCGACGACCACCGCGGCGTGGTCGGTCGCGTAGGCGGGTTTATCGCCGGGGAGCACATGTCAGGCCTGAGGGGGGCGTGACAATCCGATAAAGATAGGAGACGTCATGAAACACTTAGATGCACTCAAGAGTTATCTCAAGGCCAAAGGCCTGTCCAAACTCCTGCCCGCGCTCAGCAGTAATCCCAAACTTCTGTCCGCGCTGATGGAAAAATTCAAAGACCTCGCCATCGACATGACCGTCAAGACCGTCCAGGGCGGGCCGGAGCTGGTCGAGAAGCGCAAGCAGGGCGTCAACATGCTCTTCGAGATGGCCAAGCGCAGCCTGCCGCGACTTTCCAAAACGACCCGCAAAAAACTCGCGGTCAACCTCTTTTTCAACGAGATGCACCTCGGCACTAAAAAACGCACCGAGTATCAGAATAAATGGGGCGAAGCGCCGCCGTTCTTCATCGTCATCAGCCCCTCCATGCGCTGCGACCTGAATTGCTACGGCTGCTACGCGGCCGACTACGACAAGACCAAAGAACTCAC
>JAUWEX010000241.1 GCA_030607235.1 Planctomycetota bacterium
CCCGACAGGGAGGTCGTGATCGAAAACGGCGACTGGCTCAAGTTGTACAAAAACCGCAGCAAGTATGAGAGCGACAACGGCGACAAACCGTATCATGGCTCCGACGATACGCAACTGGCCGCGGCGATCGAATACATCCGGCAGCGACTCGACAAGAAATAGGAGAACGCGATGCGGTCTTTCAGCGTAACCACCGACAGGCGCGCGCAGTTCGTCGACATAACCGCGCAGGTGCGCCGCGCAGTGGCCGACTCCGGCGTGCGTAGCGGCGTGTGCTGCGTCTACGTGCCTCACACGACCGCAGGCCTGACGATAAACGAAAACGCCGACCCCGACGTAGTCGTCGACATCCTGGCGCATCTTGAGAAACTCGTGCCGCGCTCGGCGAAATTCCGCCACGCGGAGGGCAACTCCGACGCGCACATCAAGGCGTCCATGATGGGTTTCGGGACGAACGTTATCGTCGAAGACGGCGCGCTGGCGCTGGGGCGCTGGCAGTGCATTTATTTTTGCGAGTTCGACGGGCCGCGTCGCAGGACGGTCTGCGTTCAGGTGATGGAGGCGAAATGACGATGCCCGAAACCATCGTAATCGGTACGGGCAACGCTCACAAGGTCGTCGAGATACGCGACGCGCTCCGCTCCGTGCCGGTGAAACTCCTTGACCTAACCGCTTTCGCCGACGTGCCCGAAGTCATCGAAGACCGCGACAGTTTTGCGGGCAATGCGTCGAAGAAGGCTTGCGAGATCGCACAGGCGCTGGGGTGCTGGGTGATGGCCGACGATTCGGGCCTGGTGGTGGACGCGCTGGGCGGTGCACCGGGCATCTACTCGGCCCGTTACGCGGGCGAGCACGGCGATTACAAAGCCAACAACGAAAAACTCCTGCGCGAGATGGCCGGAGTTCCGGAAGAGAAACGCGGCGCGCGGTTCGTGTGCGTTATCGCTCTGGCGGATCCCGTCGGGAAAGTGGCCTTCACGGTCGAAGGGATTTTCGAGGGGAAAATCGCGCAAAAAGAAATCGGTGAAAACGGTTTCGGCTACGATCCGGTGTTTTACCCGCCGGAGCAGGGACGCACGGTGGCCGAAATGACGCTCGAAGAAAAAAACCGCGTTTCGCATCGCGCGCTCGCTCTCAAGGCCTTCCGCAAGAGGCTGCTTGGGATGTAACGGCGTTGCGGCGAGGAGGAAAGGGTGAAGGTCAAGACGACGAAAATTACCATGAAACAGGACGGCAACATATCCTCGGCCTACGAGGCGCTCATGGACTGTACGCTGTGCCCGCGCAATTGCCACGTGGACCGCACCGACGGCGGCGTGGGATTCTGCGGCACGGGCAAAGCGCTCGTCGTCTCCAGCGTCGGTCCGCATTTCGGCGAGGAACCGCCGATCAGCGGCCATTACGGATCGGGAACGGTCTTTCTGGCGGGCTGCGGGCTGTTGTGCGATTTTTGCCAGAACCACAACATCAGCCACGGCCGTGCCGGCAATGTCATGACCGAGGCCGAACTTGTGCGCGCGATCATGCGCCTCCAGCAGATCGGCTGCCACAACATAAATTTCGTTACGCCGACGCACTTCACCCCGCACATCATCGAGGTCGTCAGCCTGGCGCGCACGCGAGGTCTGCGGATACCGGTGGTTTACAACTGCGGCGGGTACGAATCGATTGAGACGCTCAAAATGCTCGAGGGCTTCGTCGACATCTACATGCCCGATATCAAATTCCTCAACTCCGAACTCGCCGAGCGTTACTGCCGCGCCCGCAATTACCCGTCGATCGTGCGGGCCGCCGTCAAGGAGATGCACCGGCAGGTCGGCGACCTGGAAATCGGCGAGACGGGTCTGGCGAGCCGCGGCCTGCTGATCCGCCACCTCGTCATGCCCGGTGCGGCGGCCGACAGCAGGGCGGTGATAGATTTCATCGCCGACGAAATCTCGCCCGCCTCATACGTCAACGTTATGGAGCAGTATCGCCCGTCTTACAAGGCCTACAAGTACCCTGAACTAAACCGCCCGCTTACGGACAAGGAATTCAAAGACGTGTTCGATTACGCGGCGAATCGCGGACTGCGTCTGGCGTAATTCGCCGGAGATTTTTTGCGACGGTGTGCTTTGATATTAAGGCGTGATCGCGCGGAAATCGCTGGTGCCTGCGCGCGTCATGAAAAACCCCAAACACGCTGCCGAGCCAGCGAACACGCCCGCAAACAGCGCGACGTTGTTCGGAAACGCTGCCAGTCCCCACGCCAGCCCCCGCACCGCGCTTAGCGCGCAGGCCATGCGCAGCCATTTTCCGGCCCCGCGTTTTTGCAGCAACCCCGCGATCGCCCCGATCACCAGCAACACGTCGAAGACGTGCCACAGCCCCACGTTGAGCCACTCCTCGCGGACACTGCGCGCGAACGGCAGGACGAAAAGCGCGTGCCTGCCCGCGAGGCTCATCCCCGCCGAAACAAATGCCGCGGCGAGCAGAAGCGAGCAGACCGCAACTATCCAGCGACTGCGGCGGTCGATGTTTTTGTGCGCCAGTTCGAAGCATTGCGCGCAGTACCACCTGCCGCGCGAGTAGTAGCGGCAGTCTTCGCAGAGCGGCTCGCCGCATTTCTTGCACAACGAGACCGCGGGTTCGTTGGGATGAGCGGAGCAATTACCCCGGGGTGCGGATCGTTCGTTCGGTGTCTCAATCATGGCTGGTTATTCCGGGTACTCTTTCGTGCCGGAAGCCTTCTGGCCGCGGTTGAGTTTTTGCGCGAGCGCTTTTTTGTTGACCGGTGGTTTGTGGTTGTGCGAGCGTTCGTAGTTGATCCATAGCCCGGAACCGGCGACGTAGCGTGCGTGGGTGGCGGGGTCGAGGTCGAGCGAAAAGCCGACGCTGTCGCGCAGGACGATGTTTATTGTTTCCACTCCAACCGCCTTGCCGTGGGCCGACTGCGGCACGTCGAGGCCGATGGTGAGGGTGTCGTTTTCGTAGCGGGTTTTGCTCCATTTGCCGGAATGCGGCTCGGCGACCGCGATTTCGCTGAGACCGCCGAGCGCCAGCAAATTTACGCCCGCGCGCCGTCCGGCCAGCGAGTAAAACGGATGCAGGATAATCGGTTTGTTGAAAATCATCTTGATTTTGACTCGGCCTGCTT
>JAUWEX010000230.1 GCA_030607235.1 Planctomycetota bacterium
GGTCGGCGGCGGTGTCGTTGTTGAGCAGCACGATGAGTTCGCCGCGGGCGGCTTCGATGCCGCGATTGTTCGCGAAGGAGTAGCCGTAGTTCCGGTCGAGTTCGACGACGCGGACGAAATCGGAGTAGCGCCGCCGGAGGATTTCGCGGGAGTCGTCGGTGGAGCCGTTGTCCACGACGATGACCTCGAAGTCGGTAAAGGTCTGCTGCCTGAGCGAGTCGAGGCATTCGCCGAGTACGGCGCTGCCGTTGAAATTGGCGATTATAACGCTGACGACGGGCATTCGGCGACAGTCTCCTTACGGGTTAATTTCACAAGGCCAATTATACCCGTGCGGCGCGGAGGTGTCAAAGCGCGTCGGATTGCGCAGGCGGCTTCGGGTTGCGGTCAGACCGCGGTCGCAACGGACGGTTTCGCCGCGGCGGGCCTGATCGATTGTGCCGCCGTTTTTCGCTCGACGGATTTTTTCGGCGCGACCTTGTCGCAAACGCGCATCTCGAGCGCGCCCTGCGGACAGGCGTGCGTACAGGCACCACACCTTGTGCAGAGGTGGACGTCGATCATGGGCCTGGGCCTGGGCGCATCCTGACCCGTAGGCCAGGGATGTCGCAGGATCATGCCGTTTTCGTCGGCGGCGTAAAGCGCGCCGGAGGGGCAGGCCTCGACGCATTCGAGACAGCCGCTACAGGTGTCGCGGCGAATCGCGAGGTGCTCGATGCACTTCGCGCACGGGATGCCGTCGGTGCTTGTCACCACGAGCGCCGCGCCTTCGGGCAGTCGGCCGTCCAGCGGGGTGTCGGCCAGGTAACGGCAGAGCACGTCGGCGGCGTTGCGGCCCTGTGCGATGTCGCCGAGGAGGCTGCGGTTCGCGGGGATTTCGGGTTCGGCGCAGAACACACCGGGTTTTTCGGTAATCATCGCTTCGGCGTCGATGGCCGTGGATTCGTGCTGCGAGAAGTCGAAGGACACCGCGCCGCGTACTTCGTCGCAGACAGGCCGGAACGACGAGTCGACGACTATCATGTCCTTAAGAAGCGAGCGGTCGAGTCCGCCGCCGCTTACGCTGAAGCGGCCCAAGCCACCGCGGCTGCGGATTTCGAGCGCGCAGCAGTCGGCGAAGATCACCTCGACGCCCTGGCTGCGAACGGTGGCGATGTTGTCGGCGGAAACGCCGCAGCGGTGCCGGTCGGTTTCGTACAGGACGACGGTAACGTCGCCGGAGCCGCGCTGTGCGGCGAGGAGACCGGCCGCGAGGGCTTTGCCCCCGCCGCCGATTATCGTTATGCCGCTGAGCAAGCAGGGGGCGGGCTGGACGACGGTGCGCACGAACGCGCCGAGGTCGAAGATGCCGTCGCACGCGTCGCCGTTGAGCGTCGCGTGGCGCTGCGGGTCAAAGTAGTGCGGGACGAGGAGCACGGCGTCGAAACCGCGGGCGCGGTATTCGGCGACGAGACGCTCGCGGTTGTTTTCTTCGAGGAGCGAAAACCCGACGCCGGACTTGCGCAGACGTGCGAGGTCCTTGTGGAGCGAGTCATCGGGCAGCGACATGGCGGTAACGGAATTCATCAGCCAGCCGCCGGTGTTTTGCTTTGAGTCGAACACGGTCGGGGCCATGCCGGCCTGCGCCAGGAAGTACGCCGCCGAAAGCGCGGCGGGCGAGGAGCCGACGATGGCGACCTTGTGTTTTGGGGTCGGGGCGTTGATTTCGAGCGCGTCGGGGAAGAGGTGTCCGCGGACGCGAGGCGTTTGGTCGTGACTGGTTTCGGGCGCGTCGGCTACGAAGAAATCGCGCACGAAGGGCGACTTGCAGGAGACGGCCCGCTCGCAGGCCGCGACGCAGGGCGCGTGGCAGAAGTGCGAGAGGGTCAGCGGCAGGGGGTTGTTTTCCATGAGTTTGCGCTGGGCGTCTACCTTTTTGCCGGCGCCGGCGAGGAGCGTTGCGGCGGCTACGTCGAGGTCGATGGGGCAAGCGGCGCGGCAGGGGATAAGTTCGTGGGCCGATGTCGCAAGAGGTGTCAGCGCATTTTCGATCGATTTCTGCATGGGCCTGCCTTAAAAATAACTTACTGGATTCGTTTTTGGCGAAGATCGATAACTCGATCGCGCTTGGAGGGATAATCGACTTGAAGATGGCTGATATAGTGAGTATATCGGAACGAAATTCCCCAAAAATTTAATCAATCTGTATTAAGTAAGGATGATTTTTTTGCGGGGGAGGGGTGAAATTGCACCGCAGTCCGCATCCGGCGGATTGCCCGACGCGGCGCATGGCGAGCGCGGTAAATCGGGAACCACAAATTCCCGCCTCGTCGCCCTTATCAATAAAAACTGCAATCACAAAATCAGCAATCCCTTCATTTGCACGAATGGACACGAATATTCTTTTACAATCCGAATGTCTCGACCAATTGTTCGATTCTCCGGCAAGAATGCCAATTTCCTGGAATATATCGGTGTGGATTCGTGTTTATTCGTGGTTTGCTAATCGGGTTTTTGGTTGACCCGCGGGGGCAAATCGCTATAATGCTCGCTCACCGTCTAGCCGCCCCCATCATCTAGCGGCCTAGGATGCCAGATTCTCAGTCTGGACACGGGGGTTCGAGTCCCCCTGGGGGTACCAGGAAAACACAAGACCGCCTTGCGGGGCGGTCTTGTTTTCTCGCAACACTGCATAAACTCGTAAAGTATATAGAAAGGGAAAACCATATACGGTACGCTCATGCAAAAACGTTGATCGACCTATATCCAAGTTGGCCTTGCTTTTTACCGATAAGCAGGATATTATTTTATAGATGTTCACATCAGTCCGTATAGGAGGCGTGACCGTGATAGAAGATGCATCTGCTGCATTGGTTCTGACGGCGCAGTCGTTTAATCCTTCAATAATCACCGAAAATTGGCTACAACATTATCACATCTTGCCACTGGAGGATTTAACCAAAACGAGAGTTTTTTCTGCTGAGGTTGCTCAATTCCAGACAGACCGATTTCAGGTTTTAGTAACACAGCCCAAAATGCAGATAAGATTTAGCATATATAATATTGAAAATTGCATTGAGGGGTCTCGCAATGTTATGTCCAAAATCGTGGAACTGTTGCCCCATACTCCATATAAAGCATTAGGCATGAACTTCAGTTATAAGATTTCGCAACCAGAGGGGCAGGATTACGCCACATTCAATCGAGCGCTATTTGGCCACAGTGGTTGTCCATTGCTTAACGAATTCAAAGAAGACGATGCTAGGTTTGGTCGATATCTTTCAAAGAATTATGA
>JAUWEX010000280.1 GCA_030607235.1 Planctomycetota bacterium
GTCGCGCTCGCCGAAATTCTCTCGGACGCGGCCCGCAGCGGCGAGGCCTCGAAGACGCTCGCCGGATTGGAAGCCGCCGACAGAAAACTCCTCGCCGAGGCCGCTCGGGCGCTTGAGCCTTCCGCGGCGGGCGGATGGGAGAGCGTCGCCGTAGAGACGATCCCCACCGATAACAGGGAACTTGTCAATGCAGACGCCTACAAGCGCATAAAAGAGAGCGTACCCAACGTCATTACGGTCTCCGGCCGCGACAAGCCCGTTACGCTCGACTCGCTTATGCGCGTCGAAGACGCCGCCGGATTCATCGAAAAAAAAATCGACGCCGCCCTCGCCCAGAAAGCCCCCGGCGTCGACGCACACAGGGTCGCGGCCGTATTGGTCGGTTTGCTCAACCCCGCCGAGAACCTTGCCCCGACGCTGCGCTATTCCGCCGACGAAACCCGTCGCGCGCGCGAAGCCGCCCGGGCCGCAGTCGCGCCGGTGGAGCGCCGTATCCCTTCGGGCGCGCTGATACTGCGCCGTGGCCAGGAAGCCGACCGCTCGCACATCGAGGTCCTTCGCAAGGAAAGGAGCGCATACAACAAGAGCATCGACCCGCAGGAGCGCGCGCTGATGGTCATCGGCACGGCGCTGGTGATGCTGGTCGTGTTTGCGCTGGGAGGGGTCTACCTCTTGCGGTTCGAGCCGCGAATACTCAAATCCGAAATCCGCTTTTTCATGCTCTGCGTGGTTCTGCTGCTCGTGCTGGCCTGCGCCAAGGTCATCGGCGTCAAGGGCTGGCAGGTCTATCTCATCCCCATTTCGTTCGCCTCGATGGTGTTCTCCATCGCCTATAACCCGCGCACCTCCATAGGCATATCGTGGATCCTTGCGACGGTCATAGCGTTCATGGTCGGCGGGCACAGCGACCTGTGGCCCGGCGCAACCGGCGGGATATATCTGATGATCTACCTGATGGCGGGCGCGACGGTCTCGGCCTTCGGCGCGGCCCGCATCCGCCGCCGCTCCAAACTGATTATGGTCGGCCTCTACACCGGCATCGCCTACGGCCTGGTGATCTGGGGTACGGGCATGGTGGCCGGCGCGAGTTTCAATGTGATGACGCAGAACTCGCTGCTGGGCCTGGCCAACGGCCTGGTGGTCGGCTTCATCATCTCCGGCATCCTGCCGTTCATCGAGTACTGGTTCAACATCCTCACCGACATAAGTTTGCTGGAGTTGTCGGACCAGAACCATCCGCTGCTCAAGCGTCTCATATTCGACGCGCCCGGAACCTACCACCACAGCCTCGTGGTGGGCAACCTCGCCGAAGATGCCGCCTCGGCCGTCGGCGCCAACGCGCTGCTGGCGAGGGTGGGCAGTTACTTCCACGACATCGGCAAACTGCGTCGGCCGGAATACTTCATCGAAAACGAAGCCGTCCCCGGAACCAAACACTCGCGCCTGACCACGCCGATGAGCACCACAATCATCCTCGCGCACACGCGCGACGGAATGGAGATGGCCGGCGAGTACAATCTGCCTAACAAGATCCGCGCGATCATCCGCCAGCATCACGGCACATCGATACTGGAATACTTCTACAACGAGGCCCTGCGCGAATTCGGCAGCGAGGATCAGGTCGACAAGGCCTCGTTCCGCTATCCCGGCCCCAAGCCCGACTCCAAAGAAGCGGGCATAGTCCTGCTGGCCGACGCCTGCGAAGCCGCCAGCCGTTCGATGGTCAACCCCAGCGTCGCCGAACTGCGCAAACTCGTCGACGACCTCATCGCAAAAAAACTCGGCGACGGCCAACTCGACGAATCCGGCCTGACCCTGACCGACATCGCGCGGTGCAAGGAAAGTTTCGTGCGGGTGCTGAGCGCGCGCTTCCACACCCGCGTCAAGTACCCCGACCCGTCCTCGGAGGCCGAGCAGGATGTCCAGCAACAGCCCACGGTTTTCTACACGCGGCGTCGCACCGGCGCGCCCGAAGAGCAGGATCGATGATCTCCATAACCAACATGCAGCGGCAGGTACGAATCCCGCGAAAGATGCTGACCGAGGTCGCGACTAAAATCCTGCGCGGCGAAAAAAAATCCGGCGACGTGAGCTTCGTCTTCGTCGACAACGCCGAAATCCACCGCCTCAACCGGCAATACCTGAACCACGACTGGGATACCGACGTGATAAGTTTCATGCTGCGCGACGACACCAACCCCGACGACGCGACGCTGGGCGAGGTCGTGGTCTCGGCCCAGAAAGCCGCGCAGGAAGCCCGCCGCCGCGGCATCGCCCCCCGCACCGAACTGCTGCTGTACGCGGTTCACGGACTGCTGCACCTCTGCGGCTGCGACGACGGCGAACCCGCCGACATCGCGCGGATGCGCGACCGCGAAATCCATTACATCCGAAAAATCCTGCCCGACTATCGGCCCTCGCCGGATCGGGCCGTTTTTTGACGCAAGTCGTTGCTAAAGTAGGCCTGCGCGTTTTCCGATAAATGCTATGATAGCAGTAATATACGATTTCGGCGTCGACTCGGTTGAATCCGCGGATTCTCGAACGCGGACGCCGACAAATTGAGAATGTCATGCAAAATTCGACAATAAAATCTACGCCGGGCGATTGCCTGCGGGTGCTCTACCGACGCAAAACTTTGATAATACTGCCGCTGCTGGGC
>JAUWEX010000137.1 GCA_030607235.1 Planctomycetota bacterium
AGGCCGACGTCACAGACGCGCTCAAGAAACTTCAGGATTTCGGGATAACATGAGCGAGAAGCAAAAACTGCTCCAGGCGCTGGACGGCCTGACGCTGCTGCTGGCCTCGGCCTCCGGGCGGCGAAGGGCGCTGCTGCGGGATATGGGCTACCGTTTCGACGTTTTCGCGCCCGATGTCGACGAGCGCATAGATCCGCAAAAACCTCCTGCGGAAAACGCCATCGCGCTGGCCGAGAAAAAGGCCCTCGCCGCGAGAGAGCGGTGCCGCGCCGATATTATTGTCGCATCGGATACGCTGACCTCGATCGACGGCGAGATTATCGGCAAGCCCGTTGACGACGCCGACGCCCGGCGGATCCTGCGCAAATCCAGCGCGGCGGGCACTTCGGTTGTTACGGCGATATACGTGCTGGACGCGCGCGACGGGCGAGTGCTGTGCGAGGCCGACGAGGCAATCGTCCACATGCGCGAACTCTCCGACGACGAGATCGCCGCCTACGTGGACTCCGGCCAGGCGCAGGGCAAGGCCGGAGCCTATGCGATACGCGAGAAAAACGATCCCTTCGTCGAGCGCGTCGAGGGCGAGATCGATACGGTTATGGGATTTTCCGCGTGCCTGTTCGAGCGATTGCTCGGGCGGCTGCTTTTCGAAGACGGAGGCCGGAGATGATTATCGTTTACACCACCTGCAAAGACGAAGCCGAGGCCCGGGTGATCGCCGCAGCGCTGCTCGAAGAAAAACTGATTGCCTGCGCCAACCTTTTTGCCTGCCGGTCGCTTTACCGCTGGCAGGGCGAGATGTGCGACGAGCCGGAATGTGCCATGATAATGAAGACGCGCGCCGAGCACTGGCCGAAGATCCGTGAACGAATCGCGCAACTGCACTCCTACGACCTGCCCTGCATCGAGCGGGTAGAGGCCGAGGCGAGCGCGGCCTTCGAGGCGTGGGTTCGCGGTGAAACCGCGCTTTAAGCGAAAGTAACCGCTGAAATCTGCTGGTATTGAACGGTCGCACTGATATAATCAGCCGACCGCAACATATATGGAGAATTGCGCTTGAAAGAACGAATACAAAATATACTCGATGAGGCCAAAAAGGCCCTTGCCGCCGCCGCGAACTCCGAGGCGCTCGAGGGCATTCGCATTAAATACCTGGGACGCAAGGGCGTCTTCAAGGAAATCATGTCTGGCATGGGCAAACTCGCGCCCGATGCGCGCAAGGAAATCGGCGCCCAGGCCAACAGGGTTAAAAACGAGATAGAACGCCTTTTGAACGAGAAGGCGACTTCTGACGCGCCCGTGCCCGCCGCCAAAAAGACCGCCCACGACGTAACCCTGCCCGGCAGGAAATATCCCGTCGGCTCGCGTCACCCGATCAAAATCGTGGCCAACGATCTCAAGCGCATTTTTCACCAACTCGGCTTCACGTGGATCGAAGGCCCGGAGGTCGAAGACCCGTGGCACAACTTCGACGCGCTCAACATCCCCGCCGAGCACGTGGCGCGCGACGAGTCGGACAATTTTTACTTTTCCGACGAGCAGATACTGCGCTCGCAGACCTCGTCGCTGCAAATCCGCTACATGGAAAACAACAAGCCGCCCATCCGCATCATCGCGCCGGGGCGGGTATACCGGCCCGATACCGTCGACGCGACGCATCACTACTTTTTTCACCAGGTCGAACTTCTCATGGTGGACAAAGGCCTGACGCTCGTCGACCTAAAGAATATCATCACGCTCTTTGCCCACGGCATCTACGGGCCGGAGATAAAAGTGCGGATCAGGCCCTCGTACTTCCCCTTCACCGAACCCAGCGCCGAGACCGACTTCAGTTGCGTCTTCTGCGGCGGCAGGGGGTGCAGTGTCTGCAAGCAGACCGGCTGGATAGAACTGGGCGGCTGTGGGATGGTCGACCCAAACGTCCTGCACAACGTCGGCATCGATTCCGAAGAATACACCGGCTTCGCCTTCGGTTTCGGGATCGACCGACTGGCGATGTTCAAATACGGCATTAACGATATTCGACTCCTCACCGAAAACGACGTGAGGTTCCTCAAACAGTTTTAGCACGGAAATCATGAACGTATCACTTGACTGGCTGCGCCAATACTGCTCGATAGACGTGCCGCGCGCCGAACTGCTCGAAAAACTCTCGACGATCGGCCTCAACGTCGAAGACGCGGTCGAAAAAAACGGCGACCTGATTATAGAACTCGAAGTAACCTCGAACCGCGGCGACTGCATGAGCCACATCGGTGTAGCGCGCGAAATCGCCGCGGCCTTCGGCGGAGAATTCAACATCCCCGCGGTCGATTGTCCGGTTTCCAAAGAAAAAGCGCAGGACACCACCTCGGTCGAGATACTCGACGCTGACCTCTGCCCGCGTTACACCGCGCGGGTTATCCGCGGCGTTAAGGTCGGGTCCTCGCCGGACTGGCTCCAAAAACGGATTAAATCGATGGGTCGCAGCCCCGTCAACAACATCGTCGATATCACCAACTTCGTAATGCTCGAATGCGGCCAGCCGCTGCATGCCTTCGATCTGGCCAAACTCGACGGCGGGCGCATCGTCGTGCGCCGCGCGAAGAAGGGCGAAAAAATCACCGCTCTCGACGCCACGCAGTGCGACCTGGCCGAAAATATGCTGGTGATCGCCGACGCGGTGAAACCGGCGGCCATCGCCGGAGTGATAGGCGGGGCCGACTCGGAGGTGAGCGCCTCGACCGTGGACATCCTGCTCGAATCCGCCGCCTTCAACCCGGTATCGGTGCGCCGCACAGCACGCGCGTTCAAACTCGAAAGCGACGCCTCCACGCGCTTCGGGCGCGGGACCGCCTGGGACGGCGTGGATTGGGCCTCGCGCCGTGTCGCCGCGCTTATCGTCGAAATCGCGGGCGGTGAGTTGCTCGATGGTGTGGTCGATGTCCAGAAAATTCAATACGAACCCGCCCGCGTCGCCCTGCGATTCGCGCGAATCCCCGTTATCCTCGGAATCGACGTGCCCGCCAGCGACGCCGTGCGCATTCTCAAGGCGCTCGGTTTTGAACCAGTCGCGCAGGACGATAAGCGTGTGGAAGTCCTCGTGCCTTCGTACCGCAGCCGCGACGTCTGCCGTGAAATCGACCTCATCGAGGAGGTCGCCCGGCACTACGGCTACGACAAGATCGATATCGAGCGGCCCATCCCCGTCGCGATTACGCAGCCGCGCAAGCGCGATATCGTGCAGGACGTCATTGAACCGGCGCTTGTGGCGCGGGGCTTCTGCGAGACGCTGACGGTGCCCTTTGTCGACAAATCGCCCGTCGGGATCGCCGCGATGTGGGACTGCGCCGAGCCGCTTGAGGTGCGCAACCCCGTCAACGTCAACCAGTCTTTCATGCGACGCAGCATGTTGCCGAGTTTGCTCGCGGCGGCGGCTCACAACGAAAATCACGGTGCCCACGAACTTAAATTGTTTGAAGTATCCAACGTCTACCTGCCGCGCGGCGGTAAGCAACTGCCCGAAGAAAAAAACGTTGTCGCGATTTTGGCCGAGGGTGGATTCGCCGAAATAAAAGGAGTCGTCGAAGCCCTGTTCGTGGACTTGAACGTTAATCAGGATATTCGGTTCGAGTTGGCGGAGTTCATCGGTCTGGACGCGGACTGCACCGCGGCGGTGCTTTGCGGCGAGAAACGCATCGGCGTGGTCGGGATGATCTCCCAAGACGCCGCGAGCCACTTCGGCCTGCGCGGCAAATACGGTTTCGCCGAAATCGACTTTCTGTCGCTGGTCGGACTGGCCGGCGAAAACCCACAGCACAAGCCTCTGCCGCGCTACCCGGCCGTCGAGCGCGACCTCGCGGTCGTGATGGACGATTCCGTAACGTGGCGCGCGGTCGAGCAGGCCGTCTTCGCCGCGAAGGCACCGAATTTGCGTTCGGTGGAATTCGTCGACCTGTACAAAGGCAAGCAACTTGACAAGGGCAAGAAAAGCCTCGCGTTTCGCCTGATTTATCGCTCCGACGACGCGACGCTCACCGGCGAAGAAGTCGCCGCGGCCCAGAAAAAAGTAATCGAGTCGCTCGAAAAAAACGTAAATGCAATTTTGCGCAAGTGAGGAACGGATGAAAATAATCGTAACCGGAGGAGCCGGATTTATCGGCTCGCACATCGTCGACAAGATGATTGCCGAAGGCCACGAAGTCGCTATCGTCGACAATCTCACCACTGGCAGCCGCAAAAACCTCAACCCGCGTGCTAAATTTTATGAGGTTGATATCACGGACGCCGCACTGCGCGATGTCTTCGAAAAAGAAAAGCCCGAGATTGTCTTTCACCTCGCCGCCCAGATCGACGTGCGCCGTTCCGTGAGCGAGCCGGAATTCGACGCGCGCGTCAACATCATCGGCTCGATCAGCCTGATTCGTTGCTGCGTCGATTTCGGCGTGGAGAAGATCATCTACTCCTCTACCGGCGGCGCGATTTACGGCGAGCCGTCGTACATCCCCGTCGACGAGAAACACGCACCCGGGCCGGATTGCGCCTACGGAATCTCGAAACATACGGTCGAGCACTACCTCGAACTGGCGCACAAACTAGACGGCCTGTGCTACACCGTCCTGCGCTACGCCAACGTCTACGGCCCGCGCCAGGACCCGCACGGCGAGGCGGGCGTGGTCGGCATCTTCAGCGAAAACATCCTCAACGGTGTGCCGTGCCTGATATTCGGCGACGGCTCCAAGACGCGCGACTACGTATTCGTCAGCGATATCGTCGAGGC
>JAUWEX010000220.1 GCA_030607235.1 Planctomycetota bacterium
GCGCCCTTGATGACGATCGTGTCGTCCTTGGTTACGGTTACCGATTCCGCACTGCCGAGGTCCTCGACGCCCACCGATTCGAGTTTGATGCCGAGGTCTTCGCTCACGACGCTGCCGCCGGTGAGTACCGCGATATCCTGCAGCATCGCCTTGCGCCTGTCGCCGAAGCCCGGCGCTTTGACCGCGCAGCAATTCAGCACGCCGCGGAGTTTGTTCACCACCAGTCCCGCCAGCGCCTCGCTCTCGACGTCCTCGGCGACAATCAGCAACGGCCTGCCGGTCGCGCTTACGCGCTCGAGCACCGGCACAATCTCGCGCAGCGACGAAATCTTGCTCTCGGTCAGCAGGATGTAAGGGTTCTCCATCTCGCACGAAAGGTTGTTGGTGTTGTTCATGAAGTAGGCCGAGATGTAGCCGTTGTCGAACTGCATGCCCTCGACGAGATTCAGCGTCGTCTCGGTGGTCTTGCCTTCCTCGATGGTGATAACGCCTTCGCGGCCGACCTTGTCGAAGGCCTCGGCGAGCAACTCGCCGATCACCCTGTCGCCGTTGGTCGAAATCGTGCCGACCGACGCGATCTGTTCGCTGCGGCGCACCTCGGCGCTGATGGCCTTGAGTTCTTCGACCGCACAATCGACGGCCTTGTCGATGCCGCGCTGGAGTGCGATGGGGTTGACGCCAGCGGTAACGGCCCGCAGGCCCTCGTTGTATATCGCCTCGACTACAACCGTAGCGGTCGTCGTGCCGTCGCCGACGACATCGCTGGTCTTGCTCGCGACTACGTTGACGAGTTTCGCACCCATGTTCTCAAACGGGTCTTCGAGTTCGATTTCCTTGGAGACCGTTACGCCGTCTTTGGTAACGATCGGGCCGCCGAAAGATTTCTGCAGAATAACGTTGCGGCCGGTCGGCCCCATGGTAACCTTGACCGTATCGGTAAGTTTCTTAATGCCGGCGCGTATCTTGCGCCGTGCGTCGTCGTCGTACATCATTTGCTTCGCCACGGGATTTTCTCCTGTCTGTTACAACCCCGCCGCCCGCAGGCCGCGGAAGTAGGTGTCGTGTTATTCGATAATGGCCAGTATGTCGGCCTCGCGCATAATCTGGTACTCGTCGCCGTCAACGGTGATGGCGGTTCCGGCGTACTTGGCGAACAGCACCACGTCGCCGATCTTGACGCTCATCTCGCTTACGCCGCCGTCCTCAAGCGTCCTGCCCGGCCCGGCGGCCACAACGCCGCCCTTCTGGGGCTTCTCTTTGGCGGTATCCGGCAGCACTATCCCGCCGGCGGTGCGCTCCTCAGCCTCCATCGGCTTGATAACCACGCGGTCGCCCAGCGGCTTGACGTTGATTTTTTTTGCCTTGGCCATATACTCCTCCGATTATATAAATCCGTTATTGTTTTGATATTCGTCTCTCTGCTTCGCACAGTGCCAAGCAGTATGCAGTCAGTTTCAGCGGCCTGCGGGCAGGGTGGGTTTGGCGCCGTGCGTCAGCAGCAACTCCACCATCTTCTGCTTGCCGTAGGCCTGAGCCAACGAAAGCGGCGTAACATCCTTGTCGCCGACCGCATTGACGTCCGCCCCGCTCTCGATAAGTTTCTTTGCGACATCGATATTGCCGGCAAGCGCCGCATACATCAGGGGGGTCATTTTCCTGCCGTCCCGGCCGTCGACCGGCAGCCCCTTGAGCAGCAAAAGACTCACCAGATCCAGGTCCGCTTTCAACGCGGCCACGTGCAGCAGGCTCGTGCCGTTCGCGTCGCGAATCTTGACATCCGCGCCGCCGGCAATCAGCAACATGGCAAGGTCTCTCAACTTGCTCGAAGCCGCGATGAACAGCGCCGTCTGCCCCTTCTTGTTGACGGCGTCGACGCCTGCGCCCCGGCCGATAAGCAATATGGCCGTGTCTTCTCGCCGCTTCGAAACGGCAACGTGCAGCGGTGTGTTGAACTCCTTGTCGCGGGCGTCCACCTGCGCTCCCGCGTCAAGCAGCACATCTGCGATTTTAGCGTTGCCCATGTAGGCCGCCCAGTGCAGCGCCGTGAGGCCCTTGAGATTGTCAACCGCTTTCAGGGCCGCGGGATTCTCCGCGACGATCTTGCCGACCCTCTCGGTATCGTCGCTGAGCACCGCGTCGACGATCGGCTGTCCCGTCGTCAGACCCGTGGTCAGCAGAAACTTTATCATCTCCGCGTGGCCTTTGAGGGCGGCGATGTAGATGGCGTTTTCGCCGGACTGATCCAACTCTTTAATGTTGGCGCCCCTGGAAATCAGATACTTCACGACCTCGATGTTGCCACCCATCGCGCCGTCCAGCACCGGCGTGTGGCCCCACTTGTTCTTGGCGTTGATCTGCGCCCCGGCCTCGACTAAAACCTTGACCGTGTCGGCGTGGCCCTTGACCGCCGCCAGGTGCAGCGCCGTAAACCCTACCACATCGGCTTGCATCACATCGACGTTGTGCTTGATAAGCACCTTGACCAGTTCCGTACCACCGAGCGTGGCCGCCTGCAACAGGAGTGGTCTTACGTTATTGCAACCCATCGCCGATTTGTGGGCGAAATTCGGATTGGCCTCGACCAGCGCGACTGCCTTGGCCCAATCCCTGGCCGCAATCGCCTCCCTCATCTGCTTGACCTCTTCCTGCGAGGGCAGCGCCGAGGATGGATCGTCGAACTGGCCAAACGACACCGCCGGAAAAACCATCACACCGACGACGCCGGCGATCATCACAAAAATTATGCGCTTTATCATATCATGCTCCTTGTCTTGCGTACCCCGCCGACTACATCATTCCCGGCATTCCGCCCATGCCTCCCATGCCGCCTCCCATGCCGCCGGGCATTCCGCCGGGCATTCCGGGCATCGCGCCACCCTCTTCGGGCTCGTTGGAAATAATGCATTCGGTAGTCAGCATCAGCGCCGAGACGCTCGATGCGTTTTCGATCGCACAGCGCACGACCTTTGTCGGATCGATAATCCCGGCCTCGACCATGTCGCAATATTCCAGTCTGTCGGCGTCGAAGCCGAACGTCTGCTTGCCTTCGCGTACTTTCTTGAGAACGATCGCGCCCTCTTCGCCCGCGTTGATCGCAATCTGCTTGATGGGCGCTTCGAGCGAGCGGCGGACGATGTCCACACCGACGGTCTCTTCGCCCTCAAGTTTGAGATTGTCCAGGCACTTCTGCGCCCGCACCAGAGCCACCCCGCCGCCCGGCAGGACGCCCTCTTCGATCGCGGCGCGCGTCGCATGGAGCGCGTCTTCGATGCGGGCTTTCTTGGCCTTCATCTCGGTCTCGGTCGCGGCGCCTACGTTAATCTCCGCCACGCCGCCGGCCAACTTCGCCAGGCGCTCCTGCAACTTCTCGCGGTCGTAGTCGCTGTCGGTCTTCTCGATGTCGGCGCGCAACTGCTCGATGCGCGCGGTC
>JAUWEX010000040.1 GCA_030607235.1 Planctomycetota bacterium
AGGGGGTGAGCAACATTTTCAAATCCATTTCATACATGCTGTGCTGTGTCGCGATTTTGGCGTTCGCGGGAAAAGCCGCACAGGGTCTGAGCTTCTACGCCGAAACCTATTCTGACTACCCATTTGAGTTTTTCGCTCAAAAAGCGCTGGGCGGTCCGCAGGGCGAAGGCGAATGGAGCGGCAACTCGTCCGACGTATGCGTTCTCGGCGAAGGAGGCTCGATTATCCTGGGCTTCGATGGCGAAAATCGCATCTTCGACGGGCCGGGAGCCGACTTTATCGTCTTCGAGAACGCCTTTCAGACCTTGGACACGGAACCGCCTTACGATCCGACCGGCAACTACTTCGCCGAACTGATGTTCGTCGAGGTCTCCACCGACGGCGTACCCTGGGCGCGTTTTCCGACGCTGACCACGAACACCGAAGCGATACACGCCAGCGGAGACGACGGGCTTGACCCGTCGCAGTATTCCGGTTTTGCCGGGATACACCCCGTCTATGCCAATGTGAACACCAACGGCATAGACCCGTTCGATCCGGCCGCCGCCGGCGGCGACGCGTTCGACCTGGCGCTGCTCGCCGACGATCCGAACGTCTTGTCCGAGGCGGTCGATCTCAACGACATCCGCTTTGTCCGTCTCATGGATGTCGTAGGCGACGGCAATGTTCTGGACAGCCAGGGCAACCCGATCTACGACCCCTATACTTACGACGGTGATCCGATCGTTATCAACGGCGCAGATGTTGACGCGCTTGCGGTGATTAACGGATCCGATGGAGCGGTCGTGCCGGAGCCGTGCAGCATGCTGCTGCTGGCGCTTGCCGCGCCGTTCGGCATCGCACTTGTTAAAAACGTCAATCGAAAACACCTGAAACAGTCATATAATCAATCTTGGAGGATTAACCAATGAAACGTAGTATTTTTGCAATTTTCGCGGTGCTCTGCCTGATGGCCTCGGCCACATCGGCCTTCGCCGCGCCGACGTTTACCGCCCCTGCGGGCTACGAAGCGACCGAATACCTGAGCATGTCCACCGAAACCCTCATCGAGGCCTTCGATGTCGACACATCAGGCAACGTCTACTACATCGAATCGAAGTACCAGTGCTTCGGCGCTTGGTACATGCCGGACGTCTCGAGCCTGAAGAAGTACGACGCATCCGCCTCGACCACCGACACGCTTTACGACTTCTCTTCCGGCGTGTGGGGCTCGTTCGTGCGTCTCGACGGCGACGAAGTGGTCTTCGGCGAATCGTCCTACGGCGAGATCCGCTCCTATTCCATTTCCGGCGCTGCCACTTCGGATGTCTACACCCTTGCGGGGCAGTACGACTTGAAGTATAACAGCCTCGGGCAGATGTTCGTCTCAGCCAACACCGGCAGCGGCAACGCGGTCTACCACATCTACGACGACGGCCTCGTCGGCATCGCCTGCGACAAGATAGTCGATGTCGGTGGTTACTCCGGCCCGATAGAGTTCGACGAGAACGACGACCTCTACTATGGTTTCGGCAGCGGCGAAGTCGTCAGGATCGATGCGACCGACATCGCCTCCGCGATTGCGGCGGGCGATCTCACGAACGCCGAACTTGACAGCACAGATTGGAGTAGCTACTGCATCGGCCTGAGCGCCTGCTCATTCCTGCAATTCGCCTTCGACGGCGATTTGATTAGTTCGTCTTGGGCCGGCGTCCTCGAAGCCATCACCAGCCAGGACACCTTCGAGTCCTTCGGCTTCTCGCCCGACGGCAACGGCCTGGGCCACATGGCCTTCGTCGATGACGACAACGGCGGAACGCTCTACGTCATGGCGACCGACTACTCCATGGGCGAGTACACCAACACGATTTACGCCATTACCCCCACGGCTGCGATTCCCGAGCCTTCGACGATCGTCATGATCCTCGGCGGACTCGTCGCGGGTGGCGGATGCGTCGTACGTCGCATGAAAAAGTAAAACGGCACAATACGCGCGCGGCCCCGTGTCGCGTCGCGAAAAACGCAACGGCTGCGGGGCGCGTCCGCATTAGGCGGATTCGATGCGCCCCGGGCCTGTTGCATAACGGAGGATTTATGCGCGGTTTTACCCTGATAGAATTGCTCGCAGTCGTCGCCATCGCCGCCGTGGTGCTGACCATGTCAGCCGTGGTGTATTTCGGCATGAGCGATTCCGGCACGATCAAAACCGCCGAGTACCTCCTCAAAAATATCGTAACGCGCGCGCGCACCGAGGCCCTGACCCGCCACGCCACCGTTGTCGTCGTCTTCGAACCCGACCCCGATGCGCAGGAAGAAAAACTCACCGCGACCTTCGTCGAACTCGGCGCCACTCCTGCCGACGATTTCATGATCGGCCGCCTGGCCCTGCCCGAAGGCACGTCGCTCGCGCAGGACGACTTCCCGCGCAACGCCGCGCTCGCCGAGCCGCCCGTTCGCCCCGGCTCGCCCGTCGACGGCGCCGCCTGCTACATCGCCTTCAATCGCTCCGGTGCACTGACCTCGCTGACCGGCGACGATGTTCGCAATAACCTCCGCCTGTTGGTACAAAACGAACGCATCGCGCAATCGGCGGATCTCGGCATCAACTCCGCCACCGGCATCGTGCAGTCGCGACACCTGCCCGCACCGCCGCAGACCGCCGTTTCCGCCGCTTCGTTCGTCGGTCTTGACGACGACACCCGCGGCAACTGGCCCGGCGCGTACGGTTCGTCGGGACTGGTTATATGCAACCATTACGCCGGAACCGTCGTCGAAGGCAATGTCGCCGAATACGATCCGACCAAGATCTACGACTACTCGCGCCTGCCCGATTACGTCGCCGACTACGCCTACACCCACGACGTCGCCTACACCGCCACGGCCAGCTGGGGCGCGTTCGGCTGGGGCGACGAGATCCGCCATGCCGCGCCCGGCTCCGAAGACATTCGCGGACTCCTGCGGCCCGACGGCGCGCGCATCGGCTCGTCGGTGCTGGCTACCAATCCCAAGAGCATCCGCGTAACCTTTACCCTGCGCGACGACGAGGAACACATCTTCTCGATATACGCAACCGAAAATACCCCCAGCGGCCGCTACATGACCGTCGCGCTCGAACCGCTGGACGCCGACGGCGAGCCGACCGCGGAGCCGGTAATCGTGCAGTGCACAGCCACGCAGTACGAAAACGGCGTGTGGTTTCGCTTCCGCGTCCGCGGCTCGTTTCGCGTTACGCTCAAAAACAAAACCGACTCCACGTTCACGCCCAACACGTTCGTATCGGGATTTTTTTTCGATGAACCGCAAGAGACGAAATAACCGCGGCTACACGCTGGTCGAGGTCCTCATAGCCATCGCCGTAATCAGCGTCGGCGGATTCGGGCTGCTGGCGGTGTGCTATGCTTCGCTGCGATACGAGAAGGACATGCTCGCACGGGCCGAACGGCAAAAAACCGCCTCCTACGCCTACGCGCTCTTCCGGCAGCGATGTGCGCAGAATCCCGACTTCCTCGCGGGCGCCGCCGAAGACGAGCCGCTGGTCTTTCCCGAAGGCGGCGAACTCGGCGACTACCCCGCCGACGCACGCTGGGCCTGGCGCGTAAAGATTTCGCCCCACGAAAACCTTCCCGGCCTCTACGAAATCACCGTCCTCGTTTTCGACATGCGGGAAGCCGACGAGACCGGCCACGCCCCGCAGGACCATGACGCTGCCTACACCCTGCGAACTTTTTTGTCGGAGAGGGAATAATGCGCGCACTGCGAAACAACGGCTTCACTCTCATCGAGGTCGTCGTCGCCACGTCGATCACCTTCGTCGTCGCGACGGTCTGCGTGGCTATGCTCATATCGGCGGACGACATGTTGGACATGGCGCTGGCGGAGGCCTACGTGCTCGAAACCGACCGGACCGTGTTCGGAATTCTCACCTCCGATATCGCCGGCCTCGTTTGCGAACGTACCGCCGCTCCCGCGCGGCCCGAAGATTTCGACGAGACCGTTTTCGCCGCGGGCGACCCGCTTTCACGCGTAGCGCGCGACCTTTCGTTGCTCATCCTGCGGCGCGACTACACCGACTACGAAGGCCGCACCCGCGCTGCCGACGTCTTGTTTCTCCAGACTACCGGCGCGGGCGACGCGGAGGGCGGCGGTAAGACCAATCCCGTCAGCCGAGTCCTCTATTGCCTTTGCGTCGACGACGGCGACGGCGACCGCTCGAACGACCCGGCCGTGATCCTGCCCGATACCGTTTGCGGCGAGGAGACTCGACTGGCCTTGCTGCGTAGCGTGTGGTATTCGAAAAATTCCTTTGCGCGGATTGCGCTGCCCGACGCCGAAACCGATACGCAGCCACCCGAAGAAATGCTCCTCGCCGAGAACGTTGTGGCGATGGAAATCCGCGTGATGCTCGCGGGCAGCGAGACCTTTGAGCGGCGCACGACGGTGCTTCCCGACGCCGAGAGCGAAAAAATCATCGCCGTACAAATCGTGCTGACTCTGCGCGAGCCATACAACGACGAAGAGCGCGAGGTGCGCGAGGTCATCAATCTGGCGGAGACCGAATGCTACTGAACCCCCCGAAATACCGGCGCGGCAGCGCGCTGCTCACCGCGATCGTGTCGCTGACGGTTCTCGCCGTCATCGCCGCCCTCTTCGCGCCCGTCCTTATCACCGGCGGGCGTCTGGTCGCGGCGCGCGACGACGCGGCCCACGCCAAAACGCTGGCGCAGGGCTATTTCGAATACGCCACCGCACTGATCTACGCCGACACCTTCGGGCGGGACGGCATCGCTTACAACAACGACGATGGCGACGAAGGCTACGACTGGCTCGGGGACGACTTCGGCGGCTACACACTGGCGCAACTGCGCGACGGCGTCGAAATTTTCAACGGCCACAGCGAAAATCTCTCGGCGAGCGTTCGCCTGCGGATCGTCGACCACGAAAGCCTTGCCAACATCAACGTACACGGCAATTTTTACGGCCCCGACTGCACGACCAACGTCGGCCACGGTGTATCGCCCGCCGAGATCGCGCTCGAGCGCGCGATAGCCGCGGCGGAACTGCCGGAGAGCATCTTTCCCGACGAGGCCGAGGCCGCCGAAGCCGCGCACAAACTCGCCCGACAGATTATCTCCTCGGCGCGCTTTTACGCGATACCGGACTATTTCCCCGGCGGCGCGCGCGACCGGCTGGACAACCACGCGCGCAAAAATTACCTCGGCGGCGCTGACGCCAACCGCACCGGCTTCGCCGAGCCGCACGAATTCACCAGAGAACTCAACGACTTTGCCGACAACACAACGGCGGATTCCGGCTTCCCCAGTTTTTTCGCGCAGGGACCCTCGCAGGAGCGCTTCGGGCTGGACACCGAACTCGCCCTGCAATACGCGCGCTTCTACCCCGACGATCCGAACACCGAAGCCGGGCGCGTGGAGGATTTCGCCCGCGACGACAGGGCCGGGCGGCTCATCGAAAAGAACCGCCTGTTTCTGCACTGCCTGCGGGCCGTGGACGACGACACGCTCAAGGCGCGCGCGTTGTTCGCGGCGGTGGCCGAGCGGGTCTGCACGTTTTCCGGCGACCCCGACGTGGCCCCCGACATGGCCTGGCGAATCAACATCAACGACGACTCCGCACCAAACATCGAGCGACTGTACGCGCTGTTGCAAAAATGCGACAGCCTCAACGTGAACGAGGCGCGACAGGTCGTAGCCAACCTCAAGGCCTATCTGGCCGACTCCGGCTCGAAGCCGGTTGAAAGCGCGGATCGTTCATTCATGGGTTATCACGGTCTCGCGCGATTTCTGCAGTTCAGCGAGGTCTGGTTTTCGGCCAGCGGCTCGCGCAGGACGCTTTACGTCGAACTTGGCAATCCGTTTCTTACCGCCCCCGCCGCAGAAGGCGCGGACAACGTGGCGATCGATTTAAGCGGCATGGAAATTCGGCTGCGGCTGGTCGACAGCGGGCAGGTCTACGTCGCGCGGCTAAGCGGAGCCATCCCGCGCGGCACCGCCAAAAGCGGGCGCGGCTGTTTCGCCTTCCGGCTCGGCACCGGCCCGGCGCGCATACCGGCCCTGAATTTCAGTCCCGCGCTAAGCATCGATGCGATTGATTCGCCGGAAAAAATTGAGTCGCTGGAACTCTGGTGCGCCTCCGGCGTCGGCAATCCCTTTCCCGACGGTCCGCTCGATCGGATTCCGTGGGTCGTTCTGGCGGCCTGTTCGGGCGTGAGCCGCGAGCGGATAGACCTGCTGGGCGCGGCGGGCGACTTGGAGAACTGGGCCGCGTCGCAGGCATCGCGCGGCCAGACCCTGACCCTGCCCAACTCCGTGGCGCTGCCCGGCAGCGACGCGGTCTGCGCGTCGTACCTCGAGATCGGCGGCGACGGCAACCGCTTCGCGACCGTCGGCGAGTTTTTCCGCCTCCTGGCGATCGGCCCCTCGTACGACCCGCGCACGGGCGGCGCGTTTGAGAGCATGGCGGATTTCGTCGAGTACCTCTCGGCGCACCGCGAAGACACGAAGTTGTTTTGCCGCCTGTCGAGCAGGGACAAGGCGATGCTTTATGATGCGCTGACCTCCTGCGCGCCGCTGCCGGAAGGCTTTGTGCGTGCCGAGGACAGGTTTGTGCGCGAGGGGCGGATCAACGTGAACACGGCGTTGCGCGGCACGCTGCTGGCGCTGCCGTTTGTGGGCGAGAATTATTCCGACAGCACGATAGACGCCGACGATCTCATAGACGAGTTTCAGGGCGGCGATCCCGCGCAAGACCGGTCGGACCTTGCACGGTACTCGCGGCTGAACGCCTGGGGCGATCCGCTTGTTCCGCGGAGCCGTTTCCCGAATAATTTTGATTCATCGCCGCTGTCGCGGGCGAGGATCGAGCACCCGGAGGAAAAAGAATTCGTCCCCGCGCTTATGCAGAAATATCTCACGACGCGCTCGAACGTTTTTACAGTGCTGGTCGAGGTGGAGTTGCGCTCGGCTGCGGGCCGCGTGGTCGCGCGCGAGCGGCTGGTCGGCATCATCGACCGCTCACGTCCGGCGGACGCCAACTCTGCGGTCTTTAGCCCGCGCCTGCGGGTGATCCTTAGGCATTTTCTTGATTGGGATTGACGCGCTCCTCATCCGCGTCGGGAAACGAGACGATCATCGAGGTCGCCTTTTTGCGGATAAGCAGGCGGTCGATCAGGCGCACGCAGAAAAAACTCACTCCCAGACTTGCCACGCCCATCAGCAGCATTCCCGCGCTTGCCGCGGTTTCCGTGCCGAACAGCGCCCCTCCCAAGTAATATCCCGCCGCCCCGAACGCGCCCAGTAGGACCAGCGGCAGGACGAAAAACAGCAGCGCGCCAACATAGCGCGACGGCAGCGGCACCTCGACGATTACGCGATCGCCGGGCTTGATGCCGTGCGGATTGGGGACCTCGACGGTGCGCTCGTCGTCGAGGCCTTTCGCGCAGATCCGGCAGCCCGCGCAGCCCGCGGGGTCCTTGGGCCGCAGGCGGATCAGCGCCGTCCCGCCGCGCACCTCTACGACTTTGCCTTCTTCGCGCATCTTAAATTACTCCTCGCTTTCTTCGGGTGTGGCCGCGCGGATGGTGAGCACAGGGCACGGCGACGTGCGGACGACGCGTTCGGCGGTGGAGCCGATGAGGAAGTGCGCCAGGCCGGTGCGGCCGTGCGTGCCGAGCACGATCATGTCGACGCCCCGTTCTTCGGCGTAGCGCAGAATCTCGGCGCAGGGCTTGCCGCCGATGGCGACGGTGGTGATTTCGGGCACGGCGACCCTGTGCCGCGCAGCTATTTCGTCGAGCATCTTTTTCACGGCATTGAGACGGGTTTTTAGTTGTCGGGCGACCTCGGCCTCGTCCATGTAGTATTCCGGCGGTGTGAACTCGAACGACTCGCACACGTGTAGCAGGACCAGTTCGGCTTTTTGCCACGCGCAGACGGCCAGGGCGT
>JAUWEX010000200.1 GCA_030607235.1 Planctomycetota bacterium
AGGCCGACCTGCGCAAGGTGAGCGATTTCGCCGCGGGCGTGTGCGCGAAGGCCGCGAAGATCCGCGCCGACGCGAATCACGTGTTCAAAAAGAAACGCCACGTAATCTGGCCCACCCCGTTTCAGTTCATCGCCAGCGCCACCAGCCGCCGCAACATGGCGCGCTACATGCTCGGCCGGAAACTCGTGCCCGGGGCCTGTACCGCCTGCGGCGTCTGCGCGCGCGAGTGTCCGGCGAACGCAATAGCGATGTTTCCGCACGATATGGACGCGATTAACCGCCGCCGCGACGTAACGATTCGGCGCAAAAGGGCGCTGGATGCCCGATTGAAGGCGTCCGAAAACGGGACGGTGGACCTGCCCGTTTTTTCCGATGCCTGCATGGGCTGCTACGCCTGCGTAAATCTCTGCCCGGTCCAGGCGCTCTATACGCCCGTCGCCAACGGCCGTCCGCCGTATTGCGGCCCCGATGCGGCGAAAATTCCCGCGAAAAAATAAAAATTTTCGCTGTGCCCGATTCATTTTTTTTGAGGTGAGCGGCATGATGGTTTATCTTTACATGGTGATTGGTGCCGCAGTCGGCGCCGGCGTGGGACTGGCGGTTGCTGCTCTCAAAAAGGAACGGCGGGCGGACGACAATCCCTTCGGCAGGGCGAGTCTGATAGGCGCGATTGTCGGCGGCGTTCTCGCGGCGATAGTTTTCAACGTAACCGCGCTCGGCTACGAACACGGCGAACACGTGATACAGATAAAGAGCGAGGAACAGTTCAAACAGATCGTTTTGAATTCCGACAAGCCGGTGCTGGTCGATTTTTATTCGACCTCGTGCCCGCCGTGCCGCGATATGGCGCCGATAATGGAAGAAATCGCCGAAGAGGCCGAAGGCAGGCATCTCGTCGCCTCCGTCGATGTGCGGAAAAACAGGAAATGGGTAGCCGCTTATTATACTGGCGGCGTACCGCACTTCTTTGTGTATAAAAACGGACGCCAAGTCGACGAAACTCGAGGCAGACAGCCGAAGGAGGAAATCCTGAAACTGCTTGAGCCTTATATCGATTAGAGCAATTTAAGATTTTGTCCTCCACCACAGAGGATTTTTTCCTAAAAGAGGGAAATAAAAATGCTCTAGAACAGTTCTGTAACGGTTTTGAGAACTGTTCTGAATTAAAATCGTCTTTACAGCAAGATTACAAGATTTGTCAGTAAGTGGAAGTTCGCGCCTCTGTCGCCGAATGGCGACAGACAGCGAGCGGGTGTTGCAATAGGTGCATACTCCTCATTTGCCTCCAGGCGTTGCCTGGGCTGTGGGCCTTGCCCGCTTTTCGGAGTCGGAGAACCAATGCCGGGGTATTTCCCAGTAACGCTAAATCTCAACGGACGCCGCTGCCTCGTTGTGGGCGGTGGAAAGGTCGCGCTGCGCAAGGTCTGCGCGCTTTTGCAGGCCGGCGCGGAGGTGGAGGTCGTCGCGCCGAAATTTGAATCCGGGTTTGATTCGCCGGAAGCGGGGGGGGCAACGCTGCGAAAAAAATCTTACGAAGCCGAAGACCTGCGCGGGGTGTTTTTTGTCGTGGCCGCGACCGACGACCCGGCGGTGAACGAAAAAATCTCGCGCGATGCGCGCAAATCCGGCATACTGGTCAACGTAGTCGACGAGCCTGATATCAGCGATGTGATTGTCCCCTCGACGCTACGCCGGGGCGACTTTACGATAAGCGTTTCGACCGGCGGCGCCTCGCCGCTGCTGGCCGGGCGGGTGCGGCGCAAGATGGAGGCGTCGTTTTCGGAATCATACGGCGGCTGGGTCGGGCTTCTGGGCGAAATTCGCGCCAGGATTCGCGGCAGGGCGATTGCGGAGGACAAGAAACGCGAATTATTGTGGGCGATACTCGACAAGCGCGGACTTGAGATTTTTTGTGCCGAGGGACGCGATGCCGCGCGCGCGTTTTTGCTGAAACTTATCGGCGGGATTTTTCCGCCGAAATCCGAAAAATGATGAACTTCACCGTAACAGGTCTTAATCACAAATCCGCGCCCGTCGGCCTTCGCCAGAGGCTGGCGGTCGGCGCGTCGGAGGTCCCGGTCGTTCTCGAATCGTTGCGCCGGGCGGCGCGACTTCAGGAGGTCGCGATTCTGTCTACGTGCAACCGCGTCGAGGTCTACGCCCGGGGCGAAGGAACTGCGCCCGACCCGCGGGAGGTGGCCGATGCACTGGCGGCAGAGCGCGGGGTGCAGCCGGAGGATTTTGCGCCGTATTTCTACTCATATTCCGGCGAAGAGGCCGTGCGGCATCTGTGCCGCGTGGCCTGCGGGATCGATTCGATGGTTGTCGGCGAGACCGATATCCTCGGCCAGGTGCGCGAGGCGTTTTCGACCTCGGCGGCCAACGGCGCGGCCGGCAAATTCTTCAGCAACCTCTTCCAGACGGTTTTCGCGACCGCCAAAACCGTCCATACTCAAACCGGCATCAGCAAAAACAAAGTCTCCGTCGGCTCGGTCGCGGTCGATCTGGCCGAGCGGCTGTTCGACGATCTCTCCGACAAGTCCGTGCTCGTTATCGGTGCGGGCGACATGGGCAAGGTAACGCTGGCGCATCTGGCGCAGCGCGGCGTCGGCGCGATCGTGCTGGTCAATCGCACGTATGAGAGCGCGGTGGAGTTGGCCGAAAAATTCGGCGCAAAGGCCGTCCACATCGACGAGGTGCTGGATTATCTCATGCAGGCCGATATCGTAATCGGAGCCTCCGGCGCGCCGCATCTCATTATCCGTCCCGAGCGCGTGCGCGATGCGATGCGGCATCGGCCCGACAGGGAGATGTTCCTGATTGACATCGCCGTGCCGTGCGATATCGACCCGGAGGTTGCCGAAATCGAAGGCGTGCACCTTTACGATATCGATTCGCTGCGCAAGATCGTCGACGAGAACTCGCAGGCCCGCCAGGCGGAGGTGGAGCGATGCCGCGAGATCATCGACGAGAGCGTCGCGCGCTTTGCGGCGCAGTGGCGCGACGACAGCGGCCGTGTTATCGGCGAACTCAACGCTTGCCTCGAAGATATGCGCCACGAGGAGGTCGAAAAAGTGTTCAGAAAATTGGGCGAAACGGATCCCGCACACAGGGAACTGATCGAGAAAATGAGCCGCAGACTGACGCGGCGTTTTTTGCACGCGCCGCTTTCGGCCATAGGCGCGGCGGAAGACGAGAAGCGCGAGGCCCTGTTGCGGGCCGTGAGCGAGTTGTTCGATTTGGAATGAAAGGAGGCATTTGCTATGTTGAGAGTGCCAAAAGGTCAGCCGACCGAAAAAGATACGATAGCGTTCAGCCTCGCGCTGGCGCGGGCCGAGACGATGAAAACCCTTGATGGTCTCGGCGGTGAGGGCGGCCTGCCGAGGGATGTTTTGAGCGCGCGTCCGGCGGGCGGCGAGGAGAGCATCGGCCTGTGCCTGTGCAGACTGGTGGCGGTAGAGTGGGATATCGTCAACCGCCTCAACCAGATCGTGAAAAAGCCGCTGCTGACCGGTGAGGAGATATGGTCGCCGTTTCTCGAAGAGGGGGTGCCGCACGAAATGATCCCCGATTACGAGGTGATTCATAACGTCATGCAAAAAGCGCGCGCGCAGTTGGTGGATACGTTGCGCTCGGCGAACAACGAGATCATGGATGCCGTTCTTATGCCGGGCCGCGAC
>JAUWEX010000110.1 GCA_030607235.1 Planctomycetota bacterium
GCCGAAAATTTCGACGACCCGGCCGTACGGCAGGCCCTTGCCGCCGAGCGCGATGTCGAGCGAATACGCGCCGGTGGAGATGCCCTCACGAACGACGTTGTAATGGTCGACCAGACGCATGATCGCGCCGTTGCCGAATTGCTTCTCTATCTGCGAAAGCGCCATATCCAGCGCGTCCGCCTTGTTTTTTCCGGCATCGGCAATTGTTTTTTTATCGGCGTCTGTCTTTTTCTTTGCCATTATCGACTCCTCGAATGATTCTGAATTTCAAATCAAAAAATAATTTCTTTAATTGCACTTCAACTCGACTCGGTTATGTCCACATGTTTGTCGCAAGATTGAACCTCACCCAGGCATACGACAACGCGAGCATAATGATTATGCCAGATGTTATCATAGCTGCCTGTTTTTCCAAATCGTTGCCGTTGACGATCAATACCGACAGGCTCAGGGACACTACGATCAAACCCAACGCACCCAAAACCACGCCCATGATTCCTATAACGGCACCAGCAAATATGGACGCTACCATTATCAAAAAACCTATCACAAACCCGATCCTGCCGAACTTCGGATCAAGTCTTGAGATCAGCAATTCAAGCGATTCCATGATCGGTGCGCGATCGCCGATTACCGGGCGATCGTCGTGGGCGGGCGCGGCATCGGACTGTGAGGCGGCAGGCACGTCGAGGGCCTCGTTACAGCCGGGACAGCGGGCCTTTTTGCCTGCGAACGAGTCGGGCACGGACAACCGCTTGGAGCATTTCGGGCAATTAAATTGAATCGGCATTTTTTCTCTCCTGAAACGAACTCATCGGAAATCAGAGCAATTGCCAGCGGCCCAGCGGCGTGTAACAGAGGCCATCGGGCGTAAGATCGCTCATCATTACCACTATCGAGCCGGCGTTCTGCATCCCAAAACGCTGACCGCGGTTTTTGCGAATTATCTCGAGCAACGCGTCGGTGTTCCGGGGGCCGCGGACACGGCCGATCGTCAGGTGCGGGACGAATTTTTTGCGGTCCTGCTTCTGAACGTAATCGCGCAGCGCGGCGCTGATCTCGGCCTGAAGTTTTTCGAGCGCGCCGCGGTGCTCCTGTACCCCGCACCACAACACCCTCGGCACGCCCTCGGCGGGAAACGCGCCGATGCCTTCGACGCTGAAACGAAAATCTTTGGTCGAGCGCGCAATCTTCTCCACCGCCGCGCAGACCTCGGCGATTCGCCGCTCATGTACCTCGCCGAGAAACTGCAGGGTCAGGTGAACGTTGTGCTCGTTGACCCAGCGCACGTTCGCCCCGGCCTCTGAGAGCATACCATACAACAGTGACATATTTCGCCGGACTTTGTCGCAAATTTCGATACACACGAAAGTCCGCATGTCAGTCCAGCCTCATCATCTCGACGAATTCGCAGCAACGCGATTCGATATCGTCGATGCTGATCTTTTTGAGCCGCTCCAGACTGAAGTCCTCGACGTTGAACGAGGCGGTGATGCTGCCGTAGAGCAACGCGCGCTTCATGTTGTCGAACGAGAGGTCACCGGTGCGCACCAAGTGGCCCATCATGCCGCCGCCGAAGGTGTCGCCCGCGCCGGTCGGGTCGAAAACGTGCTCCAGCGGGTAGGCGGGTATCGCGAAGACGTGTTCGCCGGTCAGCAGCAGCGCGCCGTGTTCGCCTTTTTTGATGACTACGTGATCGGGGCCCATTTTCTGGATGCGCCGTCCGGCCGCGACAAGCGTCGGACAGGCGGTGTCGGTCAAAAGCCGCGCTTCCTCTTCATTGAGGACGACGCCGTCGACTTTTTTGAGCAGTTCGGTCAACCCTGCGCACTGGGTTTCGATCCACAGTTTCATCGTGTCGCAAAAAACGAGTTTTGCGTGCGGCATCTGGTCGAGCACGTGTATCTGAAGCGAGGGCTGGGCATTGGCGAGAAAGATATATTCGCTGTCGCGGTATTTTTCGGGCACGGTCGGGTTGTACTCACCGAGCACGTTCTGGTCGACCTGCAAGGTATCGCGGCGGTCCATGTTTCCGTGGTATTTGCCGTGCCAGAAGAATGTCTTGCCGGGCATTTTTTCGATGCCGGCGGTATCCACACCATGATTGGCAAAAACGTCGATGGTTTCCTGCGGGAAATCCTCGCCGACCGGCCCCATCAGGCGCGTGTCGGTAAAAAACGCCGCCGCGTACGAGAGATACGAGGCCGAGCCGCCCAGCACGCGCTGGGCGCTGCCGTGCGGGGTCTCAATTGAATCGAACGCGATCGATCCGACTACGAGTAACGACATAACCGCCCCTTAAATGATGTTCAATGCGTTTTTGATGCGTTTGAGTGCGCGCGCGCGGCCCATAAGCGCAACGGTTTCGTAGATGCCCGGGCTTACGGCGTCGCCGGTAACGGCTACGCGCAGCGGCTGGGCGACTTTGCCGAAGCCGACCTCGTGTTTGGCGGCGACTTCGCGCAAAACACGCTCGATGGACTCCTCGTCGAAGTTCTCCAGCACCTCCATCGCCTCCAACGTCTCAGCGAGTATTTCCCTGGCGTCGCCCTTGCGCAGGTGCTTGTTGAGCGCCTTTTCGGAATATTCGATTTCGTCGTCGAGGAAGTATTTCGCCTTTTCGCAAAACTCGGCGAGCAGCGAGATGCTGTCCTGATAGAGCGCAACGACCTCGACCAGCCATTTGCGATCGAACTTTTCCACGTCGTAGCCCGCCGCGGCGATAAACGGCAGGAGTAGTTCGAGCAGGTCTTCGGGCTTGTAGGAGCGGATATATTTTCCGTTCATCCAGACCAGTTTTTCGCCGTTCATCTGCGAGTTGGTCTTGACGACGCGCTCCAGTGTGAAGCATTTGACGATTTCGTCGATGCCCATGATTTCTGAATCGTCGCCGGGGGACCAGCCGATGAGCATCAGGAAGTTGACCAGTGTCTGCGGCAGATAGCCGGCCTTGCGGAAGTCTTCGATGCTGGAATAGATGTGGAACTGGCTGTAGTCGCGGCGTTTCGAGAGTTTTTTTCCGTCGGGGCCCATCAGCAACGGAAAGTGCGCCCATTGCGGCGGTTCCCAGCCGAGAGCGCGGTAGACGGCCATCTGTTTGGAGACGTTGGAGAAGTGCTCCAAGCCGCGAATGACGTGGCTGATGCGCATGTCGTGGTCGTCGATGACGACGGCGAAGTTGTACGTGGGCCAGCCGTCGGATTTGCGAATTACCAGATCGTCGAGCAGGCCCATATCCCAGCCGCTGTCGCCCAGGATGATGTCGGTGTACTCCATACGGCCCTCGGGCATGCGCAGGCGCACGCAGTCGCCCTTTTCGGGGTCGTTGTCTATATAGGCCTTGTCCTGTTTGATCAGGTCGTCGATGATTTCATTGTAGCGGTCGAGGCGCTGCGACTGGTAATACGGGCCTTCGTCGAAATCGATGCCCAGCCAGGCCAGGCCATCGACGATGCTCTCCAGTGCGCCTTCGATGTTGCGCTTGGCGTCGGTGTCTTCGATGCGCAGGATCATCTTGCCGCCGCAGTGGCGGGCGAAAATCCAGTTGTACATTGCGGCGCGGGCCACGCCGATGTGGCAGATGCCGGTCGGCGAGGGCGCGATTCTTACGCGTACTTCGGTCATATTGTCGTCCTTATTATTATACGGTAGTCTTGAATCAGGAGAAAATATCATACTCCCCCCCTCCAGTCAAGGCGGGCGGGGACACCCCGCTGCAAATAGGGAAGTAACCACTTATTCCAATACTCGCGCCCTGCTTTTTGCCTGACGGCAAAAAGAGGCCGGGCGCTGCCGCTCACTGACAATTTGGGCAAGTTTGCTGTGTTGTTGATGGTCTCCCGCACAGGCGGGCAGGGAATTGAATCGTTGATTTTGGGAAACAAACTGCTTATGATTTCCAATCGAGTTGATTGAGAAGTTTCGTTTTTAATCGGAGATAGCAGAATGAGTAGAAAATCAGTCCTCACGGTCGCAACGTTCGTGATTGTTATGGTCGCCTGCCACATTGATCGGGCATTTGCGCAATTTGGCCCGAGCATGCCCAGGCCCGCTCCCAGGAAAAAAGTCGATCCCGTATTGGAACGACAAACCCAGGCCATACTCAATGCCGCAAAAGATGGGAACTGGGCACTCGTCAAACAAATGTTGCGCACCAATCCCAAACTTGCTACTGCAAAGACCTCAAGCAGCCTGCACGGCAAGGCGAAAAAAAACGGCGTGTCGCTGTTGCACATGGCCGCGGCAGACGGCAACAACAAGATAGCGACTTTGCTGCTGTCAAAGGACGCCGACATAAACGCGGAAGACAACGGCGGATGGACGCCGATTTTTCACGCCGCGGATGCGGGTCAGGCCGGGATGGTTAAATACCTGATCGGACGGGGAGCAAAGATCGACGACAGGAAAAATACTTCGCTCATTCTTGTTGCGGTTCAATCGGGCGATCGTAAGACTATCCGAATTTTGAAAAATGCGGGCGCATCAGGAGGATCGCCCGTACTCGATGCGATAATCAATGAAAATGCGAAAACCCTGCGAAAATTGCTGGCCGACAATCCGTCCCGAGTACAACAGTTTGTTCCTTATTTGCAATCAAAACCACTGCACTGGGCGGTTCTGGTCGGCGACGAAGAACTCGTTCGGATACTGCTCGACTACGATGCGAATCCGAATCCACGTGTCCGACAAATGCGCTCGCCTTTGTCTCTTGCGGTACAAAGGGGCAACATAAATATCGCCAGGATACTGTTGCAAAAAGACGCTTCCGTGCTTTTGTCTCCCGACATAATCAGGCTCGCCCTCGAAAGCGGCAACGTGGAGATGGTCGAATTCCTTATCGGAAAAGGTGCCGACGTTACCGACACCAAACTGCACCGCAATTCACTGCTTATTTTTTGCGGCAGCGTAGAGGTCGCTAAACTGCTCATCGAAAAAGGACTCAAAGTCAACGAACAGACCAAAAACGGCTGGACCCCTCTTCACGCGGCAACGCAACGCGGCAACAAGGAACTCGTCCTGTTCCTGATAGACCGGGGCGCAAAGACGAAATTCCCTCCCGGCACAAACACTCCGCTCCATATTGCCGCAAATGCCGGCAACCTCGAAATCGTCAAGATACTCCTCGCAAAGGATGCCGATATAAACGCAATCGATAAGAAAAAAACCACGCCTTTATTCTCGGCGCTGCACGGCAGAAAAAACAAAGTAGTCGCAGAAAGGCCGGCTTAGGGAGTTCTTCCAGTGGAACATTGATATTATCGGAAGTGACGACGTGCTCGCCGATGCGGAGTGCATATTCACC
>JAUWEX010000281.1 GCA_030607235.1 Planctomycetota bacterium
CAGGTCAACCCCGACCGCGGCGGCGAGATGATAAACGATATCGCATTTCGCAATCTCCCTCTTAAGAGAAGGCTCATCGACTACGCTCTGCTTGTGAAAATGAAAATGCGGACAGTCGCGCAGACGCCGCACATTCGAGTACCGCCCCGTGGAGAGGTCGTCTATCACCGAGACTTCCGCGCCGTCGGCCAGCAGCCTTTCAGCCAGGTGCGATCCGATAAAACCCGCGCCGCCGGTAATAAGTATTTTTCTTTGCCGTTTGCCCATCGCCCTCATTAGAGACAAAAAACATCCCCATGTCAAACCGTAATAGGGAGCCATTTGCGTTGTTTGGGATGTGAGTATTTGGAAGGGAGGGGGCGGAAGGCGATTTTTTCGGGAGCGAACTTCCTGCGAATTTGCGAACTATCACGCAATCTTGGTGGGTCGCAACGCCACCTGACTGACAGAGATGACGCAGACACTCGCCGGCAAGCCCCATTCGCCGCCCCCCTTCAAAACTCCACACATCGCAAATGCCTCGGATTTAGACTTGCAATTTGCCTCTGCTTCTGCCAATATCTGGCGGAAGCAAGGCAACAATCGGACCCAGAACTTGAGGCGGTCTTCTTCCGCCCCGCCAGAATTCAGCGTGACACGCTCCGTCACCTGGGTTTTCTCGGCAGGCTTTCGTGGAACAGACTCGCCGGAAATCCCGGGTGAGGCCCCCTCGAAACAAGGAACATATGCGCAGAATATTAGAACCACTCATAATTGGATGCCTGGAAATCTCCATCCCGATTATCCAGGGCGGCATGGGTGTCAAGGTATCCACGGCTCCCCTGGCTGCCGCCGTTGCCGACTGCGGCGGAGCCGGAACGATCGCCAGCGTGGGGCTTGGCTATGGCACGGAAGAAAATGAAACCAACTTTCTCAAAGCGTCCAGAGAAGGACTCGAAAGAGAAATCCGCCACGCCCGGGAACTGACCCGCGGGGTTGTGGGCATAAACATCATGACGGCCGCGAGCAATTATGCCGACCTCGCCCGGACCGGCGTCAGGGAAAAGACCGACTTTATCATCTCCGGGGCCGGCCTTCCTCTCAGGCTGCCCGAATACGCCGGGGAAAGCGCCACAAAACTGATACCAGTCGTCTCGTCAGCGAGGGCGGCGAACATCATCATCCGGACCTGGCGGAAACGCTACGACCGCCTGCCCGACGCCATCGTCGTGGAAGGCCCCCTGGCAGGCGGGCATCTGGGGTTCCGGCCGGAACACCTGCATCCCTATGGCGACAGCGGAAATGTCCTGGAACAACTGGTCGCCGGTGTTCTGAAAGTCGCCGCGGAGTACGAAGGAACATCAGGCAGGCAAATCCCGGTCATCGCCGCAGGCGGGGTATTCAACGGCAAGGACGTCGCAAGGTTCCTCAGACTCGGTGCCGCCGGTGTGCAGATAGCAACGCGGTTTGTCGCGACGCACGAATGCGCCGTGCCGGACACATTCAAGAATCTCTACCTCGCCGCCGGCAAAGACGACCTCGTCATCATACCAAGCCCCGTCGGAATGCCCGGCAGAGCGATAAAGACGAAATTTATCGACCGGATAATGCGGGGCGAGAGAATCCCCTTCAAATGCAACTATCGCTGCCTCAGGGCCTGCGATCCGAAAACCGCCTCCTACTGCATCGCCCGGGCGATGTTCAACGCCGTAAGCGGGGATGTAGACAACGCCGTCGTCTTCGCCGGCAGCAACGTGACAAGAGTGAACAAAGTCGTATCGGTAAAAGAACTGCTCGACGAAATAGTCAGCGAAACATCCGCCGAACTGGCCAGGACATAATCCGCATTTCTCTCCACTTTTCGACTACACCAGCGCAATTTGTCCGCCTGATGCGGAGAACGGTTCTGATTACGGCCCCGACAGTCATATATAGTGATGCGAAAGTCGGGGCATAGATTAGAACCGCTTCCCCAGATGAGCAAATTGCATATGATATAATCCCCCCGCATCGCAAATGCCTCCAGGTATGCCGATTTTAGTTGACAACAACCCGTCGCCTGTGTAGTATTCCACCCCAAATTTCGAGGGACGATAAAATTCAAGCGTTCCACCTGCAAAACGTGATTTTTTTTAAGGAATCCGCGAAAGCGGGAATCATATCCGGAGGGATCGCCAAATGGATTTTGACCTCAACGAAGAACAACTGGCAATGCAGGAGGTCGCGCGAGACTTCGCCGAAAAGGAAATCGCGCCCACGATAGAGCAGGACGAAAAGGAGCATCGCTTCCGCCCGGAACTCGTGAAGAAGATGGCAGAGTTGGGCTTTTTCGGCTGTGTCATCCCGGATGAATACGGCGGCAACGGCGCGGGACACCTGGCGTCGGTAATCATCACCGAGGAGATAGCGCGCGTCAGCGCCTCGTGGGGTCTGCCGTTCAATATGCAGACGATGGGCCCCGGGCTGACCATCCTGAACTGGGGCAGCGAAGAGCAGAAAAAGAAATACATCCCGCCGCTCGTCAACGCCGATATGATAAGCTGCTTCGCCATCACCGAGCCCGACACGGGCAGCGACGTCGCGTCGATGAAAACGTACGCCGTCGAGACCGACGACGGCTTCGTCCTCAACGGCTCGAAAACCTGGATATCCAGTGCGCACGTCGCG
>JAUWEX010000413.1 GCA_030607235.1 Planctomycetota bacterium
GATATGAAATTATCGAAGGATATTCGCCCGACGAAATAATCCCCAAGGCCGCACCATATATCGAAAGCGGGACGCCTGTGCCCGCGTGGCATATCGGCGGCATACCCGAATGGGGGCTGATCGTCGGAGTCCATAAATCCCGCGACACACTCATCACACAGGACATCATCACCCCACAAGGTGAACTGGGCGAGCAAAAAGCACAGGAACTGATGTGGAAAGACAAGTCATTCGTAATGATCGGCATAAAGCCAAAGACCTCCAGTCCCGACCTCAAGGCCATAGCGCATGAAGCGATCGTGAGGGCCGTGGAGATGAGCGAGCGCAACGAAGTCAAGGCCTACAACTACACCGAGCACGCCGAGGCCGGCCCGTTCATCACGGGCGTCAACGCATACGGCGCGCTGATCGGCTGGCTCGAAGAGGCCTCCGACGAGGAACTCGCGGCGCACTCGGAGTGGGACTTCCCATACCTGCCGCTGGTGCTCTCGTCGTGCCGCAAAGCCGCAAACGTGTTCCTAAAAGAATTTTACAACCGCTTCAGCGGCGAAAGTTCGCAAATTCTGCGCTCCGCCGCGCGCAACTTCAGCCGGGCCGCCGAAGCATTCATCAGCCTGAAAAAACTATACCCGTTCCCGGGGATTCCCGATGACCTGCTAAACGCGACCAACAAGGTCAAGGCCGTGGAACTGCTCACATACGCGGCGACCTCTGAGCGTCGCGCGTTCAACGATCTCCGGGCCTTCCTGCGCCAACACGCCTGACTTAACAAGACTCCCAAACGCCCGCCCCGCCGAGAGCGGGCGTTTTTTTTTGCGCGAACCGCGAAATGTGATATAATCCCGCGCAAAGCGAACAAAGGAAAGGATCACTGCATGAAATTCATTCGCGAGACTCTCGACGACCTGCTCGAAGCCGGTCTGTACCGCAGGATGCACACCATAACGCATCGCAGGGGTGCGCACATCCGCATCGGCGGCAAAGACCTGATCAGTTTCGCATCCAACGACTACCTCGGCCTCTCCGAACACCCCGAAGTAACCGAAGCCGCGCGCTCCGCCACCGAACAGAGCACCGGAACCGGCGCGTCGCGGCTCGTGCAGGGCAACACGACGCTTCACGAAGAACTCGAACGAAAAATCGCGCGCTTCTGCAAGACCGAAGACGCGCTGGTCTTCCCCACCGGTTACATGGCCAACGTCGGTATAATCTCGGCGCTGATGGACGACGACGACGTAATCGTCTCCGACGAGTTGAACCACGCCAGCATAATCGACGGCTGCCGCCTGGCCGGCTCGACCGTATCGGTCTACGGGCACAAAGACCTGGCAATGCTCGAACAAACGCTCGAAGAATATACCCTCTCGCCGAAAAGGCTGATAATCACCGAGAGCCTGTTTAGCATGGACGGCGACATCGCGCCGCTGCAAAAAATCGTCGCCCTGGCGAAAGAACACAACGCCATGACCCTGGTCGACGACGCTCACGCTATCGGCGTACTCGGCGAGAACGGACGAGGGGGACTGGAGATTGCCGGAGTCGAGGGCGAGGTCGACTTCGTC
>JAUWEX010000341.1 GCA_030607235.1 Planctomycetota bacterium
CAGCGCCCGGCCTCTTTTTGTCGTGTTAGCCTTCGTTCTTGATTGCGTCGACCGGGCACTCCGGTATGCAGCATTCGCAGCCGGTGCAGGTGTCCTGATCGATGACGGCCTTGTCGTCGTTCATGGTGATGGCTTCGACCGGGCATACCGGCACACAGGTTTCGCAACCAACGCACAGGTCGGCGTTCACTTTAATCATGGATGACTCCTTGCAATTTTGTGTTAGATAAAAGGCATATCGTTGCTCCGCCCTGCGGCGAATATGTGTTAGGCGGAATTACCGTTTCCGGTTTTCGATTCACCGGGATTATATCAACTGCGATTCGGTCTGTGAAAGATTTTTTCCTTTTTCGCGCAGGGTAGCGCTTATGCCTTTTCTGTCAGGTTCGCCATGATCGCGCCGATTTTTTCGGCTTGGTCCAGCATCGAAGGTTCGATCGAGCCCGCGACGTCGGTGTCGGGCGCGTAGAGCATGTGGCGCAGGCTCATGTCGAGTGTCTTCATGAAAGCCATGACGACCTTTTCGGCAGGAGGAAACATGATCTCGCCACCCGCATAACCGCAACTCGACAAAAACGCTCCGGCCCGCTTGATGCCGGAGGAACTTTGAGCGACGAGCGACCGGGATTTTTTTTTGGTGAACCACAGCGCCTGGCAGCGGTCGATCAGGCACTTGAACCTGCCCGGCAGCGACATGAAGTAGACCGGCGCGGCGACGATGATGTGATCGACGCCGGTCAGCAGCGGGTAAATCCCGGTCATGCCGTCCTTGAGCACGCATACGCCGGTCTCGCGGCAGGCCTCGCAGGCGATGCAGGGTGCGAACTCGATCTCGCGCACATTGATGCGCCTAACCTCAGCGCCAGCGTCTTGTGCGCCGATAATCGCGCGCCTTATCAGGGCGTCGGTGTTGCCGTTGGGGCGCTCGCTGGCGTGTATCGCGAGTATTTTGACTGGCGGTGTCAGAGGTCTTCCTCTTTTTCTGTTTCGTCTATCTGTTGCCGGTCGGGAATCTCAACGCTGTCGGGATCATACGGAGGAGTCTTGAGCAGCGCCGCGCCGCAGTACGGACAGGTCAGCCCTTCTTCGGCGATTTGCGGATCGTCTTTGGCAAGCGTCTTGCCGCATTTATGACATAGCATACTGGCACCTCCGAGTCGAATTTTGGTTTGCTGCGGTCAGAGAAAAACCGACATTAACTCTCATTTTTCAAGTGCTTTTATTGGATTCTATTGTATCATTTTCCGACCGTCAAGCGCAATCGCGGGACGGTTTGGAATTACATGCACGACTTTTCTGGTTTTGAGCGCAGTGAACACCGCAATACAAAACGCCTGGAAGAAGGTATTTCTTTCCAGGAAAGACCTGCCGTTTTACAGCGGCTACACATATCACTACCTGTTGCGCGCGACGCTGACGGGCTGCTTGTGCAACGGCGCGCTTGTGTTGATGGTGCTGACGCTACGAAAGGCCCTTGATGCCAGCGCTTGGTATATGGCCCTGCACAGTACGCTTATTTTTTCGATGTTTCTGCTCGGCCCGTTCTGGCAGCGCTATCTGCGCGGCAGGTCCGGCCGCGGGATACTGCTTGCCTTCGGCGTGATCGGTTACGGACCGCTTTTGCTTATCAGCGTGCTCGGCGAGAACACCGGGTATTTCATCTTCGCCTCGGTTATGCCGGTTTTTGCGGCCTCGGCCTTTATCCCGATCCGCAACAGCATCCTCGCGCACAACCTCGCCGACAGCGAGCGCGGGCGCATATTGGGCCATTCGATGGCGTACGGATTTGTGCTCGCTTCTATCGTTTCGCTCGGTTGCAGCAAAGGCCTCGACGGGCATCCCTTTGCATACCGGATTATTCTGCCTCTTGCCGGAGTCGCCGGGTTTCTTTCTTACGCGATATATTCACGGATCAATCTCCGCAAATTCACGCCCGAGGCCGCGGCTCGCGTAGTCAACGGCAAACGCGAAGGAGCGCTAACCACGTTTAAGCAGTCTTTCCGCGATATCTTCATCCTGCTCAAGACCAACCCGGGCTTCAGGAAATTCGAAAGGAATTTCTTCATCTACGGCATGGGCTTTATCATGTGTGAGCCCGTGATCATTATCTTTTTGGTTAGCACACTTGGCGCCGGTTACACC
>JAUWEX010000028.1 GCA_030607235.1 Planctomycetota bacterium
CGATGGTAGTGAGTTTGGTCGCCTTCGGCACTATCAGCATCACAAACGCCATCCCCATCGTAATGGGCGCAAACATAGGCACGACCATCACCAACACGCTGGTTAGTTTGGGACACATCAAGCGCAAGGACGAATTCCGGCGGGCGATGAGCGCGGCGATGGTGCACGACATCTTCAATATCATGTGCGTAATCGTCTTTCTTACGCTGGAAATCGCAACCGGCTTTCTCGAGGTTTCGGCCTCGTGGCTGGCCAATACCTTTGCGGAATGCGGGGGATTCAAGTTCGTCAACCCCCTCAAAGTCATAACCGCGCCGATAGTCAATGGCTTCAAGGCCCTTGTCGAGAACAACATAACCGTAACCCCGTGGAACGGGATAACGGCGATAGCCATCTCTCTCGCCGCCCTCTTCACCGCGTTGATTGGTATGGTCAAGATAATGCGCTCCGCCGCACTGTCGAAATTCGAGGTCTTTTTCGACAGGTACGTCGGACGATTCCCGATTATGGCGCTGTTCCTGGGCGTAATCGTAACGGCGATTATCCAGAGCAGTTCGGTTACTACTTCCATATTGGTGCCGATGGTCGGCGCGGGAATTCTGACGGTCCGCCAGATATATCCGGTAACGCTGGGCGCAAATATCGGCACGACCGTTACCGCCCTGCTCGCCGCGCTGACAGGCACAACCGCCGGACTCACGATCGCGTTCGTCCACCTGTTGTTCAACATATCAGGACTGCTTTTGTTCTACGTCCCCCCCAAGATACGATATCTCCCGATCTGGATATCCGAAAAACTCGCGGCGCATTTTGCGCGCAATCGAAGATATGCTATAATATACATCATAACGCTGTTCTTCGTCATACCCGGATTGCTGATATTGATCCACAAGCACTTATAGGAGTCGATAAATGCTGAAAAATCTACTCAAGGCATGGCGCGCCAAAGGCATGACCGATGAGATGTTCAAGGAATTCACCAAGATGCTCGCCGACGCCAAGTGGATGTTCTGCGAGGCCTGCGAGGCCGTTTTTCAGAAGGATACCGACGCCGAGGCCCGCTCTTCGCTGTTCGGCAAGGATATCAAGATAAACAAGGCCGAACGCCACATCCGCAAGCAGATCGTCGAGCACTTCGCAATACGGCCCGGCGAAGACGTCTCCGACTGCCTGATCCTGATGAGCGTGGTCAAGGACGCCGAGCGGATCGGCGATTATTGCACGAATCTCTACGACACGCGCACGATTATGGGCGCCGCGCTGCCCGAAGACGACTTCCGCAGCCGCCTGTTCGCGGCACACGAAGCGATCCTAGGCGTTTTCAAGAAAGTGTCCAAGGGGTTCTCCGAGGGCGACGAAAAGATCGCATACAAAATCATCTCCGGCGAACTCAAGACCGGCAAAGAACTGGACAGCATCGTATTAGCCCTGGCCGAGTCGGACCTAAGCACGCGGCATGCGGTATGCCTGACACTGATCGCGCGGCACATGAAACGCATCAACGCCCACCTGGGCAACATCGCCTCGACGGTGGTGATGCCGCTGCACAAGATCGACTATTTCGACGAGAAGATCAAATAGGCAGGCAGGGCCTGCACCCAATCGGGGAGTAACCACGTTCTCCAATATCCGCTTGCTGTCTGTCGCCATTCGGCGACAGAAGCGTTTCGCTCGCACTTACTAACAAATCTTGTGCGCGGATTCGCAATGTGATTTCTTTCCGCAGGCGACGCAGCAATTGTACGGCCAGCGCGTAGAAACCGAGAACCGCTGCGCGAAGGAAGAAGTGTCCCTTTCAGGGCGCAACCACACAACACACCTCCCTAAATTGTCAGTGGGTGGAAGTCTCCGCTTTTGGCGAAGCCAACAGGAGGCGCGCCTTGAAATGAGCGGTTCCTTCCCTATATGCTGCGGGGCGTCCCCGCCTGGTTATTCGAAAACCGCTACGCCCTTCTCCCATTGCAGTTTGATCCTGGTAGCCTGTCTGCCGTCTCTGCGCCCGTAATCAAGGCCGGGCTTTTCTCTATACAGGCGCGAGAGCAGCGCGAGTTTGTCCTGCTGGGAAGGCTCGTTGGGGTCGGTCTCTTCGGCGGCGTGGCCCCACTCGATTATCTTGCCGGTAACGGTGCGTATTTCGATATCCGGCAAGCCGTCCACGCCGAAACCCGCAACGCTTATCCGTTTTATTTGGTCGCCGTCATTGTCGGCGATCCACTGCATCAGCGGCTTGAGCATCACGGCCACACTCGCCGCGGCCTTTATCGCGCGGCCCTGCCATTGCCGGCCGACACCCACATCGAGGCTGCCTTGATAATGGTCCACCGGCAGCACTTCCCTGTCCAGGCCCGTAACGTAAAAACCTTCCGCATCGTCCCTGCAATCATGCAGGCAAACGCCGTCGATATCGGCCAGGTACCTGTGTGAAACCAGCATCACCGGCTTGCGGTATTCAAGTTCGATAATCAGATCTTTGGGCCAGGAAAGGCGCACGCTTTTGACGCGCCTGACCCAACTCTGCGCGGCAAAGCGGTCGGCGACCTCCTCGCACAGGCCGTCTTCGAAAATCGAGTGTTTGCGCGAGAGAAATTCGTCGTTGCGAACGAATGCCTCGACGCGTTCCCTTTTGATCCATTCGGGCGTTGGCGGCGCTTCGATCGTTACGGTGAAAATCTCGGCGGTCCGGCCGTAAACGACTATGCGGTTGATCAGCACCACTACCAGCAGTGCGATAATCAGGCCGACCATCAGGTTGGCAAACCACTTGGAATTAAGCACGGCCGAAATTTCGGCCCACGTAACGACGGGTTTGCGTTTGCGGATTTTTACGTTCTTTTTTCTGGTCTTTGCCATGAAACAGCAGGCAGGGCCTGCCTCCAAACTCGGAGAATCCACCTATTACATAAACCGCTTGCTCCTTGCTTGCCTCCAGGCCGCCTGAGGCGGACTGCCTGGTCAGCCCGATTTTGCGAGTTCGTGCAGCAGTTTTTTCTGCCGTTCGTTGACCTTGTGCGGCAATGTTACCTTGATGGTAACTAAATGGTCGCCGGTGGCTTTTCCGGTAACGATACCGCGGCCGCGCAGCCGCAGTTTCGTGCCGGGTTGCGTGCCGGGAGATATGCTCATTTTGATTACCCCCGCGAGCGTCTCGACTGCGGCCTTGGTGCCGAGTATGGCCTGTATGTAATTGACGCTGATCTCCGAATGAATGTCGAGACCCTTGCGTTTGAAGGTCGGATGCGGCGCGACCTGTATCCGCAGGTAAAAATCGCCGGGCTTCCCGCCGGAAATGCCGGGTTTGCCCATTCCGGCAATCTTGATCTTTGAGCCGCTTTCGATTCCGCGCGGGATATTGACCGAGATCGTTTTTTTTCGCTTCACCGTGCCCGTGCCAAGACATTGCTTGCAGGGCGTCTTGATTATTTTGCCGCGCCCGTAACAATTGGGGCATGGACGACTGAACGCAAATCCGCCCTGAGCGGACTGAACAACGCCTTTGCCGTTGCACGTGGGACATTTCGTGGTTTTGCTGCCCGGCTCAGCGCCTTTGCCCTTGCAGCGGCCGCAGACCTCCTCGACGGGCAGTTTGATTTTGGTCTTGCCACCACGCACCGCGGTCTCGAAGCCTACGTCGATGCGCATGAACACGTCCTGGCCTTTTTGGGCTTTGTAGCGGGTGGTCTTGGCGGTCTTGCCGAAATCGAAGAACTCCTTGAACAGATCACCCAGGCCGCCGCCGAAGTCCTCGGCACTGAAGTGGCCGCCCTGAGCCGCGCCGGGCCGGAACCCGTACTGCCGCGCCTGCTCGAAGCCCATTCCGCCGATGCCAGAGCGGCCCATTTTGCGAAACTGGTCGTATTCGGTACGCTTGGCCTTGTCCGAGAGCACCTCGTTGGCCTTGGTGATCTGTTTGAACTTCTGCTCGGCCGCTTTGTCGCCTTTATTGCGGTCGGGGTGGTATTTTTTCGCAAGACGACGGTAGGCCTTCTTGATTTCTTCCTCGGTCGAGTTATCGGTAACCCCGAGTATTTCGTAATAATCGTCCTGTGGCATTTCGGTATCGTTTTCCCTTTGTAAATCGTCTCTGATATATCAGTCTTGCTGCGCTTCCAGGAATTTCAACAAGATATCGCCCTCGCCGCTGAAAACGTACTCCACGATGTAGGTGTGGCGACCCTGGGGGATTTTTATCACGTGTGCGCTGCACTCGCTGCCCGCCCGCGCGCTCGTATGGCGCAGCCACATGCCCGTAACGCGCGTTGTGTGCACGGGAACCCGCTCGACAACACCGTTCTCGTCGGTAACCGAATAAACGTATTTGCGCACGTTGGTCAAAGCGGTGTCGCGCGCCACGCAGAGCATGGAAAATATCACCACGTTGCCGGGGCCCTGCGCACTAAACGTAATCCTGCCGTCTTTGCCCAGCGCATACATCACCTCGTTGTTCCACTGTTTGTCTTTGGCGTTTTCGATGGCGACGCGGGTTGCAAACTCGCTGGGCGCGAATTCCTGCAGGATGTAGGTCGAGTCCAGTATCTCCCTGATATCGGCCTTGAGCGCCGCGGGAATGTCGCTGACGTATTCCTTGTTGGCGAGGTTGCTGACGATCCATTCGTCAAGCGCACCGGGTTCGTCGGCGTCGATGTTGAACTCCGCGCCTTCGACGATCTTGATGCGCCGCCACGCGCAATCCTGTTCGGCGGCCTCGACTATCGTGGTAAACGCGTCGGCAACGCCGGAGACGGCCTTGCCGGGCAGTTTTTTCGTATAGTTCCATGCCTTGCAGCCCAAGAGAACCAAAATCAGGCACATGACAAGCGCAAAGGATACTTTTTTACACATGTTGCTCTCCCAAATTTCCGTATGAAATCGAATACAGCATAGCAACGGGCTTCCGCCCTGATAGCGCTCCCTGATTTTATTATAGCGGCCTGTGCGAATGAATGCTATATTTTTAGCGGCAAAGCACTCAAAAGTGTCTTTGCGGGATAATTCAAACTTTTGCGTGCCATATACGATAAACAATTATAGGCGAAATCATAAAACTTTTTTCCGGGATTACGCAATGAAAAACATCTTAACGCTTGCCCTGATTGGTTGCATGGTTTTTGCGACGACAGGGTGCAACGAAGAACGCAAGATTCCAACCGAACGGATCGCCGAAAAAATCACCCAGGCCCAGGCTGCCCGGGATCTCGGAGATTATTTCCTGCGGGAGAAATACTACACCGAAGCGCAAAAACAATATGAGTTGGCCGTAAAATACGCCAACCAGGCCCTCGGATACGACGAAAACAACCAAGAGGTAACAGCCTTTATAACCGCGACCTGGGAAATCCTGCGCGACGATCCGATTACCCTGGGCTGCGAGGGCAAATTGCTTATCGAAGGCGAGTGGGTTAAGCCCGAAGATTATATGGAAACAAACCTCGCAAAGATCGAAGCCGAAGTCGACTCCGAAACTCGCAAGTTGCTCGAGGACAACTGGAAGTCCCTGACAGGGCTGGGCAACAGACACGCATTGGCCAACCCCGCCAAAAGCGAAGCGGGAAAGAATATCATCGCCACAGGTAGAAAGGCCCTGCCGTTCCTCGCCAGCAAAATCCAGTATGACTATTTCGCAGCGCCAGCTGCGCGACTGGCTTTCGCCATCCCCGACCGCGACGACGTTGTGCGATGTTTGTTGTTGACGTCGTTGAACAATTTTTCGGAGGATGTCGTTGTCGCCGCGATCGAGGCCGCCCCACTCTTCCCGGACAAGTCGGTTACGGTTGCCCTGCTCAATGAAGTGGCGAAAAAAAAGGCTCGAACTACCGAAGCGGCTATCAGGGCCATCATCCTGTTGAATTCACCGCTGGGGCGACATGTACTGGCGGATATGCTCTCCGAAACGCCGGACGGCAATAACATAAAAGGGTATATCCTTTCGAATCTTTATCTGTTCGAAGACGACAGGGCCGTGGACCTGCTGCTCGACTTCATCGCCCGGGACAACAAGTATCTGATGCTGGCGGCATCGAATTCTTTGTTGAAAATGCAATCGGACAAGGCGCTACCGGCTCTCAATACCGTGCTGAAAAATTACGAGTTCTTTCAGAAAGGCAAAATCGACCAGACCTATCTGCTCATCACAATCATCGACAGACTCGGTGAAGCCAAATATCCCGACGCCGGCGAAAACCTGGAAGCCATCTTTACATCCGATGTTTTCATTACGGATGAGCCTGCCAGGGCCGCAATCAAAGCGCTGAATTCGGTTGCCGACATCGATGGGAAGGCGCTCGACACCCTGCTCGATCTTCTGATGCGCAACAGCACCGGCAATGCTCAAGACAAGTTCTGGAAGGAAATCGCGGGTTACGTGGTGAGCCACAAAAACGAAAAGGTCATGAACGCCCTTATCGGCGCCCTCGCCGAATGCGAACGCGAAACCGCGATAAAGATCGCATACACCCTCGGAATGTGCAGGGACGACGACGCCGTCGGGGCACTGGCGGCGGCCTTTAAGAAATTCCGGCAACGTAGCGCCAAAGAAACGATACTCCCGGTAATATTCAACGCTCTCACGGCTATCGGATCGAAAAGATCAATAGACGAGATGTTCAGACTGGCCGATCAACTCTCCGGCGACAACAAGCAAAAAAGATTCGTATTGGAAATCGCCGACAATATCTCTCCCGACGAAACCTCGAAACAAACGTATGAATTTATATTCGCAAACCTTCGCGGCGATGATATCGAGTTTGGCTTGTGGGTGCTGAATTCTTTCGAAAATTACGCCCCGCCTGCAGCGGCCCCTTATATCCGGACGCTGGCGGCCGACGACAAGGCCCCCATGGAAATCAGACTCGGGGCGGTAGGCGCATTGCGTTCGTATTCGGAAAATCCGGTCACCACGGAGACGCTTCAGATCATCGAAAACATAATCGCGGCACTGGAGAGCGCCCCAAATCAGCATCTTTATTTCATCGCGCAAAAATACCTGCTCGGATACAAGTCGCCCGAATTGACGAAATTATACCTGCGATTATTATCCGACCCCAAAACCGGCAACTGGAAACTGCACACACTTGCGGCCGACTGCCTATTGGAACGCAAGGGCGACCTTGCGATAAATAAGTTCCTCGACAAAATCGCGGAATTGCGCGAGGCTTACGTCGAACAGAAGGACTTTCTCACGGCTGTCAAACTCGCCGAATTCGCTGCGGACCCCTATGCGGCAAGGCTATCGATACGGGAAAAGTATATCGAAGAGATAAACAAGACCTTCGATATGGAAAAACACCCTCTCAAGGGTGGCCTGCTACGAAGGCTGGACAAGATAACGGATATCCTCGGCGAGACATACGAAATAGTCCCGCCGCCCGCCACGAACGAAGACTTCAAAAAGACCGCCGAGGAGTACAAATTCGCATACTTCCCCAATAACAGGATACTGATTATGTTCAACAATACCGACGCGATCGCAGACCGGCAAAAAGCCGCGCAATCCCAAATCATAAAAGCAATCGCGTATCTGCCGGGATGCAAATTCGATTTTTACGGCATCAAAAACGGCGACAGCATCAATGCCATCGCTCCCATACTTAATCCGCAGCGACTGACCGACCAGGTTGCCTTCGTAGAGAAATACCGGACCTATGTACTGAATTTCAGTTTCGCCAATATCGACAATTCTCCCGAACGGCGACTTATGTTCATAATGAAAAAGGCCGACGACGGCAAACAAGCCATCCAGTACACCACCGAGTCGCTCACGTTGACGCTGGACGTGAAAAATATCGACCTCATGGCGCTGTTTGATATCGCAAATCAAATCATCGCACGGGAGCGGTCCAAACCCTGATTTCCAACCGACGCGCGGGCAATGCCCGCTGCCAAGCGAGGAGTAGCCACTTATTCCAATCCGCCTAAGGCGGACCGCGCCCTGCTTTTCGCCTAACGGCAAAAAGAGGCCGGGCGCTTCCACCCACTGACAAAACTTGTAATCTTGCTGTGTTGTTGACGGTCTCTTGCACAGGCGAAAAGGAATATGTCCCTGGCGCGACGGCTAAACAGGAATTAAATGACCCTGACGAAGCGCAAATTGCTTTGACTTTGTGCCCCCCTTTGCTTAAATATGAGCGCCTGAACCGCATCGCAACCGAATTGTAGAGTACATCCATGGCCACCCCCGTGATGGAACAATATATGCGCATCAAGAGCGAGAACAAGGACGCAATCCTGTTCTTTCGCATGGGGGATTTCTATGAAATGTTCTACGACGACGCCCGCGTTGCCGCGCGGGTGCTGGGCATCGCGCTGACCTCGCGCTCAAAAGGCGAAAGCGCCGTGCCGATGGCCGGCATGCCGCATCACGCAGCACAGGCCTACATCCAAAAGATGATCCAGGCCGGCTACCGCGTGGCGATCTGTGACCAACTTCAGGACCCCAAAGAGGCAAAAGGAATCGTCGAGCGCGGGATAACCCGCATCATCACCCCCGGCACAATCATCGAAGACAACATTCTCGAACCCAAGCACAACAACTACCTCGCCGCAATCAGCCCGCGCAAGGGACACGTAGGATTGGCCTGGGTCGAGGCCAGCACCGGCGAATTCGGCGCCCATGACGTGCCCGTCGACGAAATCGTCGACGAAATCGCGCGCCTCGCGCCCGCCGAGTGCATCATACCCGACAACATCGCGAGCGACGGCTCGGACCGCCTCTACGGAATCGCCCGGGACAACTGCCGCGCCCTAACGCCGCACCGCGCGTGGATTTTCGACCACCAAACCGCCTACCGCACGCTGCTAAAACATTTCGGCACCGCCTCGCTCGAAGGCTACGGCTGCGAAGAAATGGACGGAGGCGTCTGTGCGGCGGGCGCGCTCATCGACTACCTCAACGAAACCCAGCGCACCTCGCTGAACTACATCACCACCCTGCGTCCACACGTACGCGGCCAATACTGCGTGCTCGACGGCACCACGCGCCGCTGCCTGGAACTGACCATCACCCAGCGCTCGCTGCGCCGAGAAGGCTCGCTGTTGTGGGTGATAGACAAGACCCGCACGCCGATGGGCGGGCGGCTGATGGAGGCCTGGATCAATCTGCCGTTGCGCGAAGTCGCGCAAATCGAGCGACGGCTGGACGGAGTTCAGGCGTTTTTTGAAAATGCGACCCTGCGCAAAAACCTGCGCGAGGCGCTGGCCAAGATGCCCGATATGGAGCGGCTAAGCGCGCGCATCGCCAGCCGCCGCTGCAACGCCCGCGATCTGCTGGGGCTGGGCAAGGCGCTGGAGGTGCTGCCCGAAATCAAAAAACTGCTGGCAGGGGAAAAAGCCGCGATC
>JAUWEX010000279.1 GCA_030607235.1 Planctomycetota bacterium
AATCGCGCGAAGACAAAATCAGCAACGAAATGACCTACATGCGCCGGACCGGCCCAATCGTCAGCCGGATAGAAGACATCAAGGGCGTCAGGGTCTGCCGCGTCGAAGTTACCGGCGAGGCCGGCGCCGACAAGCAAAAGATAACGCAGGTCTTTTATTTTCTGCCGCTGGGCACGAAGGGCGCGATGTTTATGTTCTCGTTCCCGGAATCGGCCGGATATTCCAAAGACGAGATAAACGCCGTGGTGAGGGGGGTGCGCTCTACGCTCGAAGGCGTCAAGCCCGGGAAAGTCGAGACCGACGCCGTGTATTACCTCATTGCAGTCGTCGTTCTCATCGTCGGCGCGGCGGTGTTTTTCTTCTTCAGGATTCGCGCGCGGATGAAACGCACGGAAGGACGGCAGGGCAAGAGAACCTACCGGCACACGGGCTTCAAACCCAAAGACCTCACGCTCAAGCCCAAAAAACCCTCCGGTCCGGCGTCGTCCGATTCCGCGAAAAAACCGCCGCAGGGCAAGCAGGGCCTGCGCCCAAACGAGGAGTAGCCACATTCTCCGATACCCGCTGGCTGTTGCGCCTTCGGCGCAAGGGCGCGTCGCTCGCGCTCACTGGCGAAACTTGTAATCTTGCTGTGTTGTTGACGGTCTCTCGCGCAGGGCAGCCCGCCTCAGGCGGATTGCCCGCCGTCGAGTCCGCCTAATGCAGACGCCAGCATCTCCGCCGCCTCGTCCTGTCGGCCATCGACGAGCAGTTTCTCGATTTGCGAGGCCTGCGCTTTGGTAACCGTGCCGCTCTTGAGCAGCGCCTTTACCAGCGCCCGGGCCTCCTTTGCCGGTTTGCGTTTTTTCATGGTTTCCGCTCCGCGTCGCGCGTTTCGATCTTCACTCCGGGGATGCGCCTGATCCTGTTGAGAAATTTCTCGCTGACCAGCACCCTTATCTCGCAGCAGTCGGCACCCGAACTCTCCTTTAGCACCGTGCCGTTCGAGCGGATCAGCGCCAGCGTCTTGCCGTCGCTCCACGGGCAGCGCAGGCGGACTTCCCTGAGGTGCCCGGTCATCTCGTCGTAGATGCGCCGCCGCAGCGCCTCGGTGCCGGTGCCCTTAAGGGCCGAAACCGCCAGCGAGCCGGGGTATTCGTACAGCAGCGCCTGAAGTTCGATCGGCTCCATCTCCACGTCGGCCTTGTTCATCACCAATATCGTCGGCCGCTCGGCGCAGCCGATATCCTTGAGCACGTCGTTGACCACCTTAATCTGGAAGCGCGCCCGCGAGTGCGAGGCGTCCACCACGTGCAACAGCAGATCCGCCCGCGCGGCCTCTGCGAGCGTGGCGTAAAACGAATCTATCAGATGGTGCGGCAGGTCGCGTATGAAGCCGATCGTATCGCTGAGCAGCGCCTTCTTGCCCTCGCCCAGGTCGCAGACCCGCGTAAGCGTATCCAGCGTCGCGAACAACTGGTCCGCCACCTTCGTCTCCGCGCCGGTCAGCGCGTTCATCAGCGTCGACTTTCCGGCGTTGGTATAACCGACCAGCGAGACGGTGAATTCGTTGTCGCGCGCGTCGACGCGGCGGCTGGTCTCGGCCTTTATCTCGGTGAGTTTGCGCTTGAGTTCGGCGATTTGTTTGCGGACGAGTCGCCGGTCGACCTCGAGTTGCTTTTCGCCCGGCCCGCGAAAGCCGATGCCGCCCTTGATGCGCGAGAGGTGCGTCCACATCCGCTTCAGTCGCGGCAGCGAATACTCCAACTGCGCCAGTTCCACCTGCGTTTTGGCCTGGCGGGTGCGGGCGTGGCGCGCGAAGATGTCGAGTATCAGTTCGCTGCGGTCGACGACCTTTGCGCCGACGAGTTTTTCGAGGTTGCGCACCTGTGCGGGCGAGAGTTCGCTGTCGAAAACGACGGTGTCGGCATTGAGCGCCTTGACGATCTCGGCCAGGTCCTCGACCTTGCCGCGCCCCATGCACGTCGCCGGGTCGAAGCGCGCGCGGTACTGCACCATCTTGTCCATCACGTCGAGTTCCGCCGTCTCCGCCAGCATCAGCATCTCGTCGAGCAGCGCCTTTTCTTCGGGCTGCTGGGCCCTGTTCATTATCTTGACCAGGACCGCCTTCTCGCGCTCCGGTTCAAGATTGATCGTCTGTCTCATTGTCTCCGTCGGTTTTGTTCTGAAGTTCCGTCAACAGTTTTTTTTGCTCGCGTACTTCCTTGAGGATGTCCAGCAGTCGGTTTTCGAACGCGGCGAACATCCAGAAGGAGTAGTGGTTGAATTTCACGGAGTTGTGCAGGTAGAACCCGAGTTTTATCGAGATAAGCAGCACCGCCACCTCGATGGCCACTTTGCTTATCCACTCGTGGTTGCCCGGCATCGTTCCGAAAAGGCCGACCGTGAACGCCACGACGACCCCGCCGAAAATCAGCATGTTGATTCGGCTCTGCTTGCGCGGGCTTACGCCGCCGACCTTGTCGGCCATCGAACCGAAAATCTCAAGTTGCTCGTCGATCTCGTTTTCGGGAAAGTGTTTCATCTCTGTTCTCCGCCGCCGTCCTGTAGCCTTCTGATCACGGTCGATTTCCGCCAGTGTTTGTTATCGGTCTTCGGAAAGTCGCTGCGGTAGTGCACGCCGCGGCTTTCCTGTCGCATGAGCGCCGAGCGCAGTATGACCTCGGCCAGCGTCAGCATGTTCTGCACCTCCCACGCC
>JAUWEX010000356.1 GCA_030607235.1 Planctomycetota bacterium
GGCGGCCTGCTGATAGGCGCGTTTTTCATGGCGACCGATATGGTAACCAGCCCCGTCAGCAAAAAAGGCGCGGTGATTTTCGGACTCGGCTGCGGCATCTTGACCGCGCTCATCCGCAAGTACGGCGGCTATCCCGAAGGCGTGTGCTACGCGATATTGCTGATGAACACCGCGGTACCCCTGATAGACCGTTACACCCTCCCGCGCGTTTTCGGAACCGCGAAGAGCAAGAAATAACACTTTTTGTGTTTGCTACTTTATTTTAGACGAGAACAGAAATGAACAGCAACATTATTCGTTTTGCGATAGTGCTGATGATCGTGGCCTCGATTGCGACGGCCGGAGTGGCGCTGGTATACGGTTTCAGCAAGCCCAAGATCGACGAAGCACGCCAGCGCTCGCAGAAAGAAGCGATCGCGCTCGCCTTCAATATGGAACCGAAAGATTTCGAGCGGAATTACAAACTGGAACAACTTGCCGACGACGGGGAAATCAAGTGCTGGAAGGTGCTCGGCAAGGACAACGACGAAGTTTTAGGATACGCCGCTATCGGCATCGCGCAGGGTTACGAGGCCGACATAAAACTTGTCGCGGCGGTCAATCCGCGGGCCAACAGACTTATCGGCGCGATGATATACGAACTCAAAGAGACCCCCGGTCTGGGCAGCAAGGCGCTCGATCAGGTCGGCGGCAAGACTTGGATAGAAGAACTCCTCGGTCTCGAAGGCGAAACCAAAACCTACCAGCCGCTCGAGAGATACAAATTCCTCTGGCGTTATCACGGCAAGACCGGAAACAATCTTGTTGTAGTCAAGAGCGACAAGGAGGACGGGGTACTGGCTATCTCCGGCGCGACTATTACCACCAACGCCGTTACGACCGCCGTGAACAATGCCTGGGATGCGATTCGCAGGGCAAAGGGCGGTCCCGGTTCCGAAGGCGAATCATCCGCGTCCCAATAAACAGACCCTGCATTAGAGCATTTTAAGACATTGCATTCCACCGTGGGCGGGCAGTGCCTTATAAAATCCTCAACAACACAGCAATTTCGCCCAGATTGTCAGTGGGCGAAAGCGCCCGCCCTCTTTTTGCCTGATTATAATTGGACGAAGGGTTAGGCTTGCGGTAACGGAGACGACTGGATACAATTTGAGCGGGTAGTATGCGATCTTGTCGAGATGTAATTTGGGGAGAAAACCAATGAAGAATTCAGCGGGTATCCTGTGTGCGGCGCTTGTGTGCGCGATATTGACCGTAGGTTGCGGAAACGGCGACAAACCCGAAATGCCGGCCAAAAAGGGCGGTTCAGGCGGAGAGTCCCAAACCTCGCACTTTATTGAAATCACACTTTCCGACGCCCGAGTGAGCGACGGTGCCTGGATTGTGGACGCGCAGTTTGACCTGGTGGTGGACGAGGTAAAGGTTCACGTGGGCCAGGATGTAAAAAAGGGTGATCTTGTGTTCATCGGAAACTACGCCGCCGGTCGCGGCAGCACCGCACAGGTCATCGCCAGGCGAAAAGAAAAAGTCGATGGGGCACAAGCCACTTACGATAGAAAAGCCGAAGAAGGCCTCATCGAAATTGAAGAACTGGAAGACAAAATAGAAATGAAAAACGATGAACTCCTAACGAAGAAAGACAAATTGGAAGAATTGGAAGAATTGAAAAACAAAGCGGAAGAAATTGCAGAAGAGGCCATGCGGGCGTACGCTGAGTCCATAGCCAACAATGAATCCAAAGAACTGCAAAAAAGCAAAAAGGCAAAGCAGGAAAACACCGAAGTGGAATTAGGCAAGGCAGTCGATAAATACTACGGCGTATACTACGCTGTGAGTGGCCTGGAAAACGACGTTGATAATATGGAGAAGAGAAAATCGGGAATTGAGAAGGATCTGAAAGACGGCAGTTACGCACGCGACGAGTGGGACGAACTCCAGCGCGCCCAGGCGAGTTATAATGAAATACAGGAGCGAATCAAGCAAACGGAGTTCAAAGCCGGCGCCAGCGGTCGCGTTATTGCCGTGGAAGCAGAAAAAGGCGATC
>JAUWEX010000290.1 GCA_030607235.1 Planctomycetota bacterium
GCTGAACCCGAAATTGAGACTTGGGCCGGCCCTAAGCGACCTGGACATCATCTCCAGCGCGTCGGGCAGTTGCGAGGCAAAGTTCTTAAGCCGTCGCTTCCGGCGGAATAACAACCACATCAGCGGCACGACGCCAAGGAACAGGCCAATCACCGGCATAAGTGCCGGATGAAGCCCCAACGCCGCTCCCATGCCGGTGCCGACGATTGCCATAACGGCCGAAATCAACACCAACTTAGTGATCGTCAACGAGGTATCGGCCTGCTCGAACAGCAGGTTGATGTTACCGAATCGCTCGAAGAACGTCTCGAAGAATCCAGGCATCTTATCGAGCGGGTGTGCCAACACGCTGGCATCTGAAGCTAGTCCTTCCTTGGCGGCCCCGGGCGTGTTGACCCCGGTAATCAGGTCGAGCCTGTCTTCGATCTTATCGGACGGTTTTTCTCGAGCGATCATCGTCAGCCCGCCGACCAACGCGGCGACACCGACAAACGCGGCGATCGAAATAACCAAGATGCCCATACCCATGTCCACGGCTCAATCCTCCAACATAACCCGTTCGCGGAACGCACTGGAAGGCAATCGTATACCGGCAGACTCCAGGCGGCTCATGAACACCGGCCGGATGCCGGTAGACATGAACTTGCCGTACGCCCGACTGTTCTCGTCGATGCCTTCCTTCTCGTACCGGTAGATATCTTGCATAACGACGGTATCTTGCTCCATGCCGACGATTTCGGTGATATATGTAATTTTTCGCGGTCCGCCCTGGAGCCGGCTGGTCTGCACGACCAGATCGATTGCACTGGCGACCTGGGTGCGCATGGCTTTAAGCGGCAGATCGAACCCGGCCATCATAATCATCGTTTCCATTCGGGCCAGCGCGTCGCGCGGTGTGTTGGCGTGGATGGTCGTGAGCGAACCTTCGTGGCCGGTGTTCATCGCCTGGAGCATGTCGAGGGTTTCCGGACCGCGGCACTCGCCGATCAGTATCCGATCCGGCCGCATACGCAAGGCGTTTCGGACCAGGTCCGTAGCGGTGATTGCTCCCTTGCCCTCGATATTCGCCGGCCGGGTCTCCAGCCGGACTACGTGGTCCTGCTGAAGCTGCAATTCGGCGGCGTCCTCGATCGTTACGATTCGGTCGGTGTTCGGAATGAAGCTCGACAGCGTGTTCAGCAACGTCGTCTTACCGGAGCCGGTGCCGCCGGAGATGACAATGTTCAGCCGGGCCTTGATCGCACCCTCCAACAGCATAACCATTTCGGGCGTAAACGCCTTGAAGTTCAATAGGTCTTCCAGCTTCAGCGGATTGGCGCCGAAACGCCGTATGGAAACGCACGCACCGTCCAGCGCCAGCGGCGGGATAATGGCGTTAAAACGCGAACCGTCCATCATCCGTGCGTCGACCATCGGACAGGTTTCGTCCACACGCCGGCCGACCTTCGAGATGATCCGGTCGACAATCTGCAGAAGGTGGTCGTTGTCGCGGAACACCACGCTGGTTTTCTCGACCTTCCCGCGCCGCTCGACGTAGATGTGCTTCGGCCCGTTGATCATAATGTCGCTGATCGTAGGGTCCTTAAGCAGTATCTCCAGCGGCCCCAGGCCGAAGGTCTCGTCGAGTACTTCGTCGACGAGCCGCTCGCGCTCGATACGGTTAAGCAGCGTGTCTTCGCTGTCGCAGAGGTGCTCGACGACCAGGCGAATTTCGCGGCGCAGTGTGTCGCCTTCCAACTCACCCACCCGCGTCAAATCAAGCTTGTCGACGAGCTTGCCGTGGATACGCTGCTTGAGTTTCTCGAAGTCGTCATCCTTCGAGTCGGTCTTGCGTAAAGGAGCGTATGTCTTTGCCATGGGAGTATATTTCAACGTTCGAGTCGGGGTGTACAACTAGACCCTGAAGCGCCCTGGAAAGAATAGCTTACGGATATAAGAGGAGTAGCGGAATTGAGAGTCGGAGAACTTCCGGCCGGTTGTAGCGATCGTAACGAGGCGGCAGGGGGCAATACCATTTAGCCGCCGTGCTTGCCCGACGCGTCCTCACTTGGCCTGGGCCAACTCGTCGGTGAGGTATCCGATCGCCTTTTGCAATTGCTGATCGACGAACGATGCGGTTTCCGGCTCGTCGGTTTCTGGGTGCGTTTCACGCACGATGTCTCGCCGCCGGCGGTCGTTGATCAACTTGAGCATCTCTTCGTCGCCCAGCTTGATGCGGAAGCCCTCGTCCGGCACAACGCCCCACTGGTCGGTGTCCTCTGCGTTCGGGAAGCGGTGGATGTTCTTGCCGTTGGGCCGACAATAACCGGCGGTTGTCAGTTTCAGTGCGCTGTTGCCGCCTTCCAACTCGATCACGTTTTGCACGCTCCCTTTTCCCCAGGTCCTCTCGCCAACGACGACGGCTCGCTTGTGATCCTGTAGAGCCGACGAGACGATCTCGCTTGCGCTGGCGCTGTAGCGGTTTACCAGCACGACTACGGGCAATCCCTCGAACGTGCTCTCCTTGTGTGCGTCCCACGAGCGTTCCGGGCTGTTGCGTCCCTTGGTGCTGACGATACGCCCTTGCGAGATAAACAGGTCGCTCACTTCG
>JAUWEX010000007.1 GCA_030607235.1 Planctomycetota bacterium
TGCTCAGCGACTCCGCCGCGAAGGAAATCCTCGACGCGGAACTCGACCGCACCGTTTTCAGCACCTCGCGCATGAACACGTTTCTGGCATGCCCGTTCAATTACTTCTGCTCGCGGGTGCTGCGCCTCGACGAGACGCCGCTGCTGACTTCGGGCGTTACGCCGCCGGAACTCGGCACGTGGTACCACACGATTTTGCAGCGCTTCTATTCCGAGCGCGCCCGCGGCCTGCACCCTGCCGCCGTAACGGAGGAAAATCTCGAAGAGGCGCAAAACCGCATGGCCGAGATTTGCGCCGAGCATCTCCGCGAACTGCGCAACGTGGGCATCGTCCGCCACGAGCGGATTTTCGCGATCGAACACCGCCAGATGGCCGCCAAACTCGACGCGCTTCTTGAGTGCGAGGCCGCTAAAAACAAATCCGAATCCGCCGAGCCGACTTATTTTGAATTCGGCTTCGGTTTCCGCAATCCCCAACCCGACGCCGACCCCGCCTCGGTCGCGCAGACTTTCGAGATCGACTGCGACGGGCGCACCGCGCGTTTTCGCGGCTACATCGACCGGATCGACATCGGCGCGAACGACCTAGTCGTCGTCAAGGACTACAAATCCGGTCAGGCGCCGCCGATGAACGCGGTCTCCGATGGCGCCGACATCCAACTGCCGCTCTACGTCATGGTCGCGAGGGAACTTTTGTTCGATGGCGCGGAGAATGATTACCGCGCGCACTACGTCCTGCTCAAGGAGTCCCGCACAACTACATCGGTTGAGGACGGCGGAAGATACGATCTCGACAGGATTCTGGCCGCGGCGCTCGACTCGATCGCCCGCGCGCTCGACGAGATCGCCGACGGGCGCTTCCCGCCGCAGCCGAGCGGGGCTTGCCCCGCATACTGCCCGTGTTCGACGGCCTGCAAATACAACAAGAGAAGGATCGAGAAAAAAAGTGAGTGAGCGCAAACCCACAAACGAACAGAAACGCGCGATAGAGACGCTGGGCGAAAACGTCTTCGTTACCGCGGGCGCGGGCACCGGCAAGACCTTCGTCCTGACCGAGCACTACATGCATATCCTGCGGCGGTCCGCCGCGTCCGTCTCCGAGATACTCGCGGTAACCTTCACCGACAAGGCCGCGCGCGAGATGCGCGAGCGTATCCGCGAACTCTGCCGCGCCGAGGAGAGCGATAGCGACCGAGCGGAGTTCTGGAGCGGCGTCATGCACGACCTCGACGGCGCGCGCATCGGCACGATACACGGCATGTGCTCGGCGATCCTCCGCGAGTACCCGCTTCAGGCCGGGTGCGACCCGTCGTTCGGCGTGCTCGACGAAAGCGCCGCAATCATTCTGCGCGCCGAGGCGGTGGAGACCGCGATCGAGACGCTGCTGGCGCGCGACGACGCGGACTTCGCGGCGGTCGTCGACGCTCACGGCTTGCAGGCCGCGACGGATGTTCTCTCCGAGATAATAAAGGACGCGGAACGCTTCGCGCGCGCTTCGGAGATTATGGATGCGCTCGACGACAAAGCCCTCGCGGCGATGTGGCGCGAACGTTTCGACCGGTGGCGCGAGCGAACCATGTTGGACTGCGTCTCTGCGCCCGATGTCGAGGCGAAGGTCGCGATCCTTCGCGAAAATCCCGCCGACGTCGACGACGACAAGATGGAAATCGTTCGCAGAAAAGTACTCAATGCGATCGACGAAATTCTCCGGGGCGTGGATATGGAGCACCGGTTCAAACTCGCGGGCGATATTGTCGGGGTCAAAGTGAACGTCGGCTCGAAGAAAAGTTGGAACAAGGCCGAGATGCTCCAACGGGTCAAAGACGCCGTCAAAGTCGTTCGCACGCATTTCAGGGAAATTTTGGCCCGGCTCGCAAAGCCCGAGTCCGACCCCGCGCGCACGGCGGCGCTGGCGCGGTCGGCGTGGCGTATCGGCAAATGCGCGCTCGACACTTTTTCGGCGCTCAAGGCTGCCCGCGGCGTGCTGGACTTCGACGACCTCCAGATCAAAACCCGCGACCTGCTGCGGCGCGACGCGGCGATGCGGGCCGCGCTCCGCGCCCGAACGCGCTTCGTCCTCGTCGACGAATTCCAGGACGTCAACCCCATCCAGAAAGAGATTGTCTACATGCTCGCCGGGCTGGGCGAATACGCCGACGATAACCCCGCGCACCTGATGGTCGTGGGCGACGCCAAGCAGTCGATATACCGCTTCCGCGGCGCCGACGTTACGGTCTTCAACAACCTGCGCGACGAACTAATGGGGAACGGCGGCTCCTGCGTTCTGTCGATCGACCGGAATTTCCGCACCGTCTCCGACGGAGTGGCGCTGTTCAACATCATATTCGACCGCATCATGCCGCGCGACGCCGAAGTCGCGCCGTACTGCGCGGTCAGCGAGACCGCCGTCGCCCACAGGCCCGCCGCGCCGGGCGGAGTCTGCGCGGAGATACACGTGGCGCTGTTCGAAAAAGAATCGATAGAGCGGCGGCGCGATTACGAGGCCGACATGATCGCGCAGCGCATACGCGAAATGGTCGACGGCGGCGAGTGCGGCTGCGGCGACGTCGCCATCCTGTTCCGCGCCCTCAAGGGCCGCTCGAAAACCTTCGAGCGCGCCCTGCGCGAATACGACATACCCTACCACGTAACCGCGGGCAGCGGCTTTTACGGCTGCGACGAGATCGCCGAGGCGGTCAGCGCGCTGCGCTTTTTGGAAAACCCGCAGGACGACTACGCGCTTCTTGCGGTGCTGCGCTCGACGATGATGGGCCTCGACGACAACACGCTGTTCTGGGTCGCCCGTGGCGAGGGCGCGTGTCTGTGGGAAAAACTCCTGGCCTTCGATGCGACCGCCCGCCTCGCGTCCGAACAGGCGCGGCATCTCGCCCGCGCGCGCGAAATCCTGCGCGGTCTCGCGGAGGACGCCGCCGGTCTCGAACTGTCGGGGATACTGCGCAGGTTTCTGGCCGAGACGAACTACGAGGCCGTGATTCTTGCCTCGTTCATGGGCGAGCAGAAAGCGGCCAACGTGCGCAAACTCCTCGACCTCGCGCGGTCGTTCGAGCGGTCCGGCGGGCTGGCGGCGGGCGATTTCGTCGATTACGTCGACGACCTGCTCAACAACGAGACGCGCGAGAGCCAGGCCGTCGCCGTCGGCGAGCGCGACGACGTGGTGCGTCTGATGACGGTCCACAAATCCAAGGGCCTGCAATTTCCGGTGGTGATCCTGCCCGACACGGCCTATGTGCCGGGCAAAAAAAATAGGATGCCGCAATGCGCAGCCGATGCGGAACTCGGCGTCGTCGTGCCGCCCCCCGAAGAACCTTCCGGCAAAGTGGATGGAATGGCCCGCATCGTGTGGAAAGAAGAAAACAAACTGCGCGAGGAGGCCGAGAACAAACGCGTGTTTTACGTCGCGACGACGCGCGTCGAAGACCGGCTGATAATCTCGGCGACGGTCGATATGAAAAAGGAAAAGGAGATCAAAGGCTCTCCGCTGGTAATGGTGCTGGACGCGCTGGATATGAATTTCACGACGCGTCGCGAAGAGGTTGCGCTACGGCCCGACCCCAACGGCGTTGCGCCCGTGATTCGTGTAAACGTCTTCGACACCGAGGGCGCGGTCTTCCAGCCGCCGGCGCGCATCCGTCGCAAGCGCGAAAAATCGCTCGCCGGAATCATCGCCGAGGCGCGCGGCGCGGCCGAGTACCCGCTGCTGGGGCCGCTCGCGCCGGACACGCGCCGCAAGACGCGCTTTACGCCTTCGGAGTTGGCGACCTGTGATTACTGCGCGCGGAAGTTTTACCTGCAATCGATCCTGGGGCTTGAAGAACGCCGAGGCGAGGTCTATGTGTGGGCCGCGTCCGCCGCGGCGGACGACCCGTCCGGGATTCCGGCGAACGTCTTCGGGACGATGGCGCACGAGGTCTTCGAGTCGCTCGACTCCAAAGCCCTGCCGGGGCGCGAAGAAATCGCGGAGTTCGTCACGGCACGGCATTCGCTCGACGAGGACAAAATTCGCGCAGCCGCCGACAAGATCGCGGGCTTCGTCGAGATTTTCGCGGCCACGCCGCTGTTCGCCGAAATCGAAAAAGCGCGGTGGGTGCGGCGGGAGTTGCCGTTTTTGTCCGCCTTAGGCGGAGAGGGAGCGTTCGTTCAGGGCACGATCGACCTTTTGTTCGAGCGCGAAGACGGGACTCTGTGCGTGGTCGACTACAAGAGCGACCGCGTCGGCGAGGGCGAGATGGCCGCGCACGCGGCGAGGTACCGCGCGCAGATGGCGGCGTACGCCGAGGCCGCGCGGGTAGCGACGGGACGGGACGGGGTCTCGGCGGCGTTGTACTTCATGCGCGTCGGCGAGGTTTTTGAGGTCAAGCCCGACGCGAATCTGCTCGATAACATCGTTGGGCGTATCCGCGAGGGGCGCTTCGAGCGACGCGAGGGCCGGCCCGAGTGCCGTTGCGGTTACGGTGATATCTGCCTGCAAGATACTACGGAAAAGGGTGCTTGATGAAAAAAAAACTGCTTATCCTCAGCGCCGCGGTCGGCGGCGGCCACAAGACGGCGGCGCATGCGCTGCTGGAGACCTGCCGGATCGCGAGGCCCGAACTCGACCCCGTGTGGCTGGATTCGTTCGACTACTGCCCGCGGTTTTACTGCCGCGCCTACCATGGCACCTACCAGTTGCTGGCCGATCACCTGCCGCACCTGTACGGATGGTGCTACGACGCCGGAGACCGCGACAAGCGCAAGATGCGGCGCAGCGTGGTGCTGAATTTTTTCGACCGGTGTCTGTTGCGGCGGTTCAAACGCCGCATCGAACAAGAGAAGCCCACCCACATCCTCTGCACCCACTTTCAGCCCGTGGCGGCGGTCGAGGCGCTACGCAAAGCCGGGCGGCTCGACGCGCAGGTCGGCGTGGTGGGCTGCGATTTTTACCTGCACTCGTTCTGGGAGGCGCCCGGGGCGGATTTCTTCTGCGTCGCGACCGAGGAGATCAAGGAGATTTTCATCGAACGCGGGTTCGACCCGGCGAGGGTCCACGTAACCGGCATTCCGGTCGCGCCGGAATTCAGCCGCGAGACGGACAGGGCGCAGGCGCGGCGGAACCTCGGCCTTCACGACGATTCGCCGGTCGTTTTGACGATGGCCAGCGGCTGGCAGAAGGTCGGCTCGGAAGATATCGTCTTGGCCCTCATCGAAAGCGGGGTCGATATGCAGATACTGGCGGTAGCGGGCAAAAACGAGTCCGCGCTCGAACGGCTCCAGGCGCTGGAGACGCCGCCGGGGGTGGACCTGCACGCGTTCGGTTTCGTGAACAACATTGCGGAGATGATGAGCGCGGGAGACCTGCTGGTCGCCAAGGCCGGCGGGCTGACGATGGTTGAGGCGCTGGCCAAGAGCCTGCCGATAATTGCGATGAACCCGGTGCCCGGGCAGGAGGTGCACAACGCGCACTATCTGATGGAGCGGGGCGCGGGGCTGATGGCCTTGAACAGGGTCAGTCTCAAGGTCAAACTGCGCGAGGTGCTGGGCGAGAACGGCCGCGCCGAATTTATGCGCGAGCGCGCACGAGCCGCCGGATGCCCCGGGGCCGCGTTCGACATCGTCGAACTGATTGCGCGCATGTAGACAATAAAAAGCGGTTCGCCGTAAAGACGAACCGCTGGTTTTTTTCGCGGGGTGTTAGCGCAGGGCCTTTTTGATTTTGCCGGCGGAGATGCAGGCCGTGCAGACCTTCATCCGGCGCACGCCGCCGTTGATCTCGACGCGGATGCGCTGGATATTGGGTTTGAACTTGCGGCTGCTGATGCCGGTGGTCTTCAGACCGATACCGCCGTCTCGTTTGGAGAGGCCGCGCCTGGCGACCTTGCTGCCGAACTGCGTTTTCTTGCCGCAGATTTCACATACTCTTGACACGTCTCTATCCTCGCAAATCATGTAAAATGAGTGTCGCATTATACATGCGCGGGCCGTAATTGCAACCCAAAATCCGAAAAATTTCGCGCGCACGTCCGGGTTGACTATGGGGGGCGGGCGCTGGTATAATCGCAGGAGTGGGTGGAATACCCGATCGTAAACCGATACTGTTTTGCGGGTGATTATGTACGAAATTTCGGTCAAAGACCAGTTCGCCGCGGCGCACAACCTGCGCGGCCACAAGGGCGGATGCGAAAACCTGCACGGCCACAACTGGCAGGTCAAGGCGGTGCTCGCCGCGAGCCGGCTCGACGAACTGGGCATGGTGTGCGACTTCCGCGACGTAAAAAAGGCGCTGGCCGACGTGCTCGACGACTACGACCACTGCTACCTCAACGACTTGCCGCGCTTCCGGCAGGCCAACCCCACGACCGAAAACATCGCGCGCTTCGTCGCCGAGGCCCTCGGCGAAAAAATGCCCGAGGGCGTAACCGTGCGTAGCGTAACCGTCTGGGAGTCCGAAAACTGTTACGCCAGGTATGTTGTTCCGCAAAAGTAAATCAGGAAAGGTGGGCGACTATGCTATGCCAGGAATGTAAAAAACGCAAAGCTACCGTGCGCGTCAGCGAGATGCAGAGCGACGGCACGCACAAAGAAATACACCTCTGCGAGGAATGCGCCAGGCAGTACGGCATCTCGCTGAAATTCTCGTTCAACGAAGTCCTGGGCAATCTTATCAGCAGCCAGTTGGGCATACCCGTCAAAGACGCGCAGGCAAAGTGCCCCAATTGCGGCCTGACCTTCGAGGAATTCCAGTCCTCGGGGCGGCTGGGCTGTCCGCACGACTACGAGACCTTCAAGGCCAACCTCATACCGATGATCGAGCGCGTTCAGAGCGGCCTGCGGCACGTCGGCAAGGCCCCGCGCGACGTCGGCCGGATTTACGAGCGCGAACAGGAGGTCGTGCGGATGCAGAAAGAACTCGACTCCGCCGTAGCGTGCGAGGACTACGAAAAGGCCGCCGAGATCCGCGACCGCATTCACGAATTGCGCAAGACCGCGCGAACCGGCGACGCCGGCGAATCGCCCGAACTGCGCGATACGGAGGAACGGCCATGACCCTGCCCGAAACGCCCAAAGGAACCGGCGAATGGCTGCGCGGCGAGGGGCCGGAGGTCGACATCGTTATCAGCAGCCGCGTGAGGCTGGCGCGCAACCTCAGCGGCTACCGCTTTCGCAACAGTTGCGATCGCGAAGAAAACCGCCGGATCAACGACACCGTTCGCTCGGTTGTCATCAGCGCCAACCTCGGCGAAGACCTGATATACTATGAACTCGAACCGATGAACATGATCGAGCGCGACTACCTCGTCGAGCGCCACCTCATCAGCAAAGAGCACGCCGAGGCCGAAGGCCCGCGCGGGGTGGCGATTTGCAGCGGGGAAGCGCTCAGCATCATGGTCAACGAAGAAGACCACCTGCGCATTCAGTACCTCCAGAGCGGGCTGAAACTCAGCGAGACATGGGACGCCATCAACCGCGTCGACGACCTGCTGAGCGAGCGGCTCGATTTCGCCTTCTCGCCGACGCTGGGCTACCTGACCGCCTGCCCGACCAACGTCGGCACGGCGATGCGCCTTTCGGTGATGATGCACCTGCCGGCACTGGAGTGGACCAAGCAGTTGCGCAAGGTCTTCAAGGCCGTCAGCAAGATGAACCTCGCGGTGCGCGGTCTCTACGGCGAAGGCACCCGCGCCAGCGGCGACTTCTACCAGATATCCAACCAGGTTACCCTGGGCAAGAGCGAGGGCGAAATCATCGCCATCGTCGACAGCGTCGTCCGGCAGATCGTCCGTTACGAACGCAAGGTCCGCCAGGCGCTCCTTACTCAAAACCGCCCCAACCTCGAGGACCGCATCTGGCGCGCGCACAGTATGCTCAAAGGCGCGCGCATCATCTCCAGCGAAGAGACCATGTCGCTGCTGAGCAGCCTGCGGATGGGCGTGAACATGGGCGTCGTCAAGGATATCAGCATCAAGACCCTCAACGAACTCTTCCTCGAGACCCAGCCCGCGCACTTGCAAAAGAGCCATGGCCGCGAGATATCCGTCCGTGAGCGCGACGTGATGCGCGCCTCGCTGGTACGCAAACGCCTCGCCGAAAACTAGCGCCAGGCAACACCTGGCGGCAAGCAGGCAGGGCCTGCTTCCAATCGGGTAACCCCACCTATTCCAATACGCGCGCCCTGCTTTTTGCCTGACGGCAAAAAGAAGCCGGGCGCTTCCACTCACTGGCGAAACCTGTAATCTTGCTGTGTAGTCGCGCCCTGAAAGGGACACTTCCTCCTTCGCGTAGCGAAGGGATGTGTCCCTTTCAGCGCAAAGCAGCCCTTATTGCCAGAATTGCCAGAGCGCCTCAATAAAATAACAAACTTGCCCGACGCGGTTTTTGGCGGGACAGCAACCCCTTCATATTATTATTGAAATGAGTGGTTACTTCTCTATTTGCTGCGGGGCGTCCCCATCTTTATTTTTGATTGACACGTACGGTAGGCGCGGGTACCATCGCGCCTTAACCAAAATCTGGTGTGTTGTGTTTGTTATTGTCGCATTCTGACTTAGCCCGGAGTTTACAACATGGATTTTCAACTCGACGAAGAATTATTGGCAATGCAGGAGGTCGCTCGGGAATTCGCCGAGAACGAAATCGCTCCGAACATCGAACAGGACGAAAAAGAGCACCGCTTCCGGCCCGAAATCGTCAAAAAAATGGCCGACCTGGGCTTTTTCGGCTGCGTCATCCCCGAGGAATATGGCGGCAACGGCGCCGGACACCTAGCCTCGATGGTCGTTACCGAAGAAATCGCCCGCGTCAGCGCGTCGTGGGGTCTACCGTTCAACGTGCAAACCATGGGCCCCGCCCTGACCATCCTGCGCTGGGGTACCGAAGAGCAGAAACACAAATACATCAAGCCGCTGGTTGACGCCGATCTCTTCGGCTGTTTTGCCATCACCGAACCCGACACCGGCAGCGACGTCGCCTCGATGAAGACCTACGCCGTCAAGACCGACGAAGGCTACGTCTTCAACGGCTCGAAGACCTGGATATCCAGTGCGCACGTCGCCGACGTCGCCGTCGTTTTCGCCTACACCGACAGGGAAGCCCAGCCACGCCACCGCGGCATGTCGGCCTTTGTCGTCGACCTGAAAAACAACCCCGGCATCACCACCGCCCCCATCGAAACCAAACTCGGCTTGTTCTGTGCGCCGACCGGCTCGATTGCCTTCGAGGACGCGGTCGTCCCGCACGACGCGCTTCTGGGCAAGGAAGGCGAAGGCTTCAAGATATGCATGAGCATGCTCGACTGCACGCGCCTCTCCAGCGCCGTCAGGGCCGTGGGCGTGGCGCGCGGGGCGCTGGAAGAATCCGTCAAGTACGCCCAGGAACGCGAGCAGTTCGGCAAGCCCATCGCCTCGTTCCAGATGATCCAGGAGCAACTCGCGCAGATGAAGGTCGAAGAGGACGCCGCGCGGCTGCTGGTCTGGCGGGCCGCCGTCAAGCGCGACCGCGGCGAGCGCAACTCGCTCGAGGTCTCCATCGCCAAGTACTACGCCGCCGAAGCCGCCGTCCACGCCGCCAACACCGCCGTCAAGATTTTCGGCTCCTACGGCTTCTCCTCGGAATACCCCGTCGAGCGCTACCTGCGCGACTCGAAGTCGTTCCAGATCGTCGAAGGCACCTCGAACATTCAGAAGGTCATCATCTCCTCGTACCTGCTGGGCAAGAAAAAATAGGAAAGGCCAAAGCGATGTCGGAGAACATGAAGAAGAAACTCGCCGCGATCGAGCAGTTGCGCTGGCGGCTCAAACAGGGCGGCGGCGAGGCCGCGACCGAAAAACAGCACGCCCGCGGCAAACTGACCGCCCGCGAGAGGATCGAACTGCTCTGCGACCCGGGCACCTTTGCCGAGTTCGACCTCTTCGCCAAACACATGGGCAAAGACTACGGGCTGGACAAGAAGCAATTGCCCGCCGACGGTGTCATAACAGGTTTCGGCGAGGTCAACGGCCGCAGGGTCGTCGTTTTCTCCGAGGACTTCACCGTGGTCGCCGGAACCTTCGGCGAGATGCACGGACGCAAAATTTGCAAGGCCGTCGTTATGGCCCGCAAGATGGGCCTGCCACTTATCGGCATGAACGACTCGGGCGGTGCGCGCGCGACCGAGGAGATGGGCGCGCTGAGCATGTACGGCAAACTTTTCAAGAGCCAGGCTCGCGCCTGCGGCGTCGTGCCGCAGATCGCGCTCATCATGGGCCCCGTCGCCGGCGGTCAGGCCTACTCGCCCTCGATGATGGACTTCCTCTTCATGGTCGAGAATACCTCGCACATGTTTCTCGCCGGGCCGCCGCTGGTCAAGGCCGTGGTCTTTCAGGACGCCACCGCCGACGAACTCGGCAGCGCCCGCGTCCACGCCGAAAAAACCGGCATGAGCGACTACAACGCCTCCGACGACAGGGACTGCATCGAAAAGGTGCGCAAACTCCTCTCTTACCTGCCGTCGAGCGTCATGGAAACGCCGCCGTTCGAAATACCCGAAGACGACCCCGACCGTGCCGACGAGGAACTGCTCGGGATCATCCCCGACGACCGCAAAAAACCCTACGACATGCACGAAATCATCGAACGCATCGTCGACAAAGGCTCTTTCTTTGAACTCAAGCCCGAATTCGCCAAAAACCTCATCACCGGACTGGCGCGGCTCGACGGCATCGTCGTCGGCATCGTGGCCAACAACCCCATGCACCTGGCGGGCAGCCTGACGGTGAATTCCAGCCTCAAGGGCGAAAAATTCATCCGCTTCTGCGACTCCTTCAACATACCCCTGATAAACCTGCAGGACGTACCGGGTTACCTCATCGGCATCAAGAGCGAGCGCGACGGCATCATCCGCCACGGCTCCAAACAACTGCGCGCCTACGCCGAGGCGACCGTGCCGATGATTACCATCGTCCTGCGCAAGTCCTACGCGGGCGGCTACCTGGGGATGTGCAGCAAAGAAATCGGCGCGGACTTCCTCTTCGCGCTGCCCACCGCCGAGATATGCCTGATGGGCGCGCCGGGCGCGGTCAACATCCTGTTCCGCAAAGAAATCGCCGCCTCGGACGACCCCGTCAAGACTCGCAACCGGCGCATACAGGAATTCTACGACAATTACGTCGACCCCACCTACGCTGCGGGCCTGCAGCACGTCGACGACATCATCGACCCACGACAGATGAGGCCGGTGCTGATTAAGTCTTTGGAAATCGCTATGAATAAGGTAGAATAATTCATTCATATTTATTGCAGACAGAGAATCACTAAACAGAAGAAAAAGGAGTACTCCATGTCGGATAATGAGACAGACGTCGTTGCGCCGATGGTGGGCAAGGTCGTCAGCATTCTCGTAAAGGAAGGCGCCGAGGTCGAGGCCGACGAGACGGTCATTACGCTCGAAGCCATGAAGATCGAGATGCCCGTCAACGCCCCGGTCGGCGGCACGGTCAAGGAAATCCTCGTTGCGGAAGGCGACGTCGTCGAAGCCGACGCGGTGCTTGTCGTCATAGAAGAGGAAGAGGAAGAATAAACGCGGCGCCCGTCCCGCCGGTCGGAGAAGTTCGGAGGCTTACAACATGACAGATTTCGCGCAATCCGAACTCGCACCTCTTGTCGGCGTAGCGGCACCGGTCGACGCAACGGTCGGCGCCCGGACACTGGTGCTCAATTCAGTCGATTCCACAAACATCTACGCCGCAGAACTCGTCCGAAAGGGCGAGTTTGTCGAAGGGCAGGCCATCTTCGCCGACCGGCAGACCGACGGCCGGGGGCGGATGGGCCGCAGTTGGCACTGTCCCGACGCCGCGGGCATACTACTCTCCGTCATACTCACGCCCGACCTTGCTGCCGCTTACCTGCCCGCGATCACCGCTATCGGCGCGCTGGCCCTCGCCGACGCGGTCGAAAGCGTCGCCCCCGCCGAGGCCCGTATCCGCTGGCCCAACGACGTCGTGGTCGACCACGCCAAAATCGCCGGCGTCCTCGCGCGAATCGAAAAGACACCCGACGGCGGTCGCTGCTTCGTGCTCGGCGTCGGCCTCAACGTAAACATCGCTCGCGAAGAATTTCCGCCCGACATCCCCCCCGCGACCTCGCTTCAGGTCTGCGCGGGTAGGCCCGTCTCCCGCCTCGAGGCCGCGAAGGCCCTCCTGCGGAGCCTGGACGAGTGGTACCGGCGGCTGAAGGCCGGGGACTTCGGTGCGATCGAGGCGCGCCTGCGCGAGCGCTCTTCGCTGCTGGGCCGCGAAATCACGGTCGAATACCGCGGGGAGACCATCACCGGCGTCGCCTCCGACATCTCCCTCGTCGACGGCCTCACCATCACCCTGCCCGACGGCAGCGCCCGCGTCTGCCACGAGTCTGTTACCTCGCTCGCGGGGCACGGCCGCACTTAAAGCAATTTAAGTTTCGCGTTCTCCCTTTTTTGCGATATTCCTTTTGACCGCGGGCAGTCCGCCTCAGGCGGATTGGAATGAGTGGTTACTCCTCGCTTGGGAGCAGGCCCCGCCTGCCCTGAAATAGCCGTCAGTAATACAACAAGCCTGCAATAATCGTCAGTGAGTGAAAGCGAAGTGCCCTGTGCCAAAGGCACAGCAGCGAGCGGGTCTTGGAATGAGTGGTTACTCCTCGCTTGGGAGCAGGCCTCGCCTGCCTTGAAATAGCCATCAGTAATACAACAAGCCTGCAATAATCGTCAGTGAGTGAAAGCGAAGTGCCCTGTGCCGAAGGCACAGACAGCGAGCGGGTCTTGGAATGAGTGCTCACTCCTCGCTTGGGAGCAGGCCCCGCCTGCCCTCTACGCGGCCGGCGAGGTACATCGAGCCGGTGAAACACACCGCAGGCCCGTAATCGCCGGCGACGGCGCGACGCCAGACTTC
>JAUWEX010000045.1 GCA_030607235.1 Planctomycetota bacterium
AAGGACTCATCGCCACGCCTCGCACATGAGGCCTGCGCCCGCGGTGTCTGTTGCCGCCCGCACCCGCTATTCGGATGTGCTGGTGGTTGACATTGCCTATCTGGCCGATGGTCGCGCGGCATTTCGCGTTGACCATGCGCAATTCTCCGGACGGCATTATTAAGTGGGCGTAATCGCCCTCGCGGCTCGCCAGTTGCACCGAGGCTCCGGCGCTTCTGGCCAATTGGCCCCCTCTTCCGGGATTCAATTCCACGTTATGAATCGTCATGCCTACCGGTATCGCACTCAGCGGCATAGAGTTGCCCCGTTTGGGCTCGGCCTTCTCACCGCTCATTACCTCGTCGCCGACCTTGAGTCCGAGCGGCGCCAGGATGTAGCGTTTCTCCCCGTCGGCATAGTGCAACAACGCTATGCGCGCGGAGCGAATCGGATCGTACTCAAGACGCGCCACCTTCGCCGGTACGTCGTATTTGTCGCGCTTGAAGTCGATGACCCTGTATAGTTTCCTGTGACCGCCGCCGCGATGCCTCGCGGTAATCCGGCCCTGATTGTTGCGACCGCCGGTCTTGGTCAGGCGCTTTACCAGGCTTTTCTCCGGCCTGTCCTTACTAAGGCCTTCCGTTTCCTGTCTCTGGCCGTGCCTTCTGGCCGGTGATGTCGGTTTATATGTCTGTATTGCCATCGCTTCGTTCTTTCAGTGCCTGGGCCTAGTATAGGTCTAGTTTACATTCCGGATTAAGCGTAACGATCGCTTTCTTCCAACTCGCCGCGATGCCTCTGCGCCCCTTAACCCTGCCGCGACGCTTGCCCTTCACGTTAGCGGTGCTGACAGCGAGCACCTTGGGGTTTTTGCTCTTGAAAATATCTTCGACCGCCTGTTTAATCTGCGTCTTGTTGGCGTCGAGGTGAACGCGAAAGACATAGCGGTTGAATTTCTGGTTCTCGGAATAAGCCTTTTCGGTTACTACCGGCGAGATAAGTATGTCGTATTTAGTAAGCATTATTTCGCCGCCTCCCGAAGTACTTCGAGTGCGTCCCTGGTCAGCAATAGCGTGTTGCGACGGAGGATGTCGTAAGCGTTGAAGTTCCTCGCCTCGTCGACACTGACCCTGCTGATGTTGCGGATCGATTTATAGACGTTCTCGTCGCTCTTCGCCAGCCCGATCAGGCACGAACCGGTGATTCCCATCTTATCGAAGAGTTTGACCATCTCGCGCGTCGCGGGCTTTTCAACTTCAAGCGACTCAATGATCTTGGCCTGGCTGTCCACCAGTTTGGACAAGATCGCGGAGCGAACGGCCTGCCTGCGAGCCTTCTTGGGAATACTGTAGGAATAGTCGCGAGGCTTGGGCCCCCACGCAACGCCGCCCTTGCGGTGGTGCGGAGAAGAATGAGCGCTTCCCTGCCTGGCGCGACCGGTGCCCTTCTGGCGAAACGGCTTCTTGCCGGTACCCGCAACCTGTGCGCGGGTCTTGGTGCACGCCGTACCGGAACGCTTGCCCGCCGCATACATCAATACGGCTTCTCTGAGAAGGTGCTGCTTGACGATCGAGCCGAATACCGCCTCGTCGATCTCTATGGCCTTGCCGGGATTGCCGTCTTTGTCGTAATATGGAACACTAATCATTGTTCGACTGCGATTTCTTAATAATGTTAGTTCTGCGGACAATCACGTGCCCGCCGTTAGGACCGGGAACCGATCCTTTCACAAGCAGAAGATTGTTTTCGGCGTCGACCTCGACGACCTCGAGATTCTTGATGGTGCGTGTTACGTTGCCCATCTGGCCCGCCATCTTCGTATTCTTAAACACGCGCGCGGGAGTCGCCGAGCATCCGATCGAACCGGACCTGCGGACGTTTTTGGAGCCGTGCGAACCAGGGCCGCGCGCAAAATTGTGCCGCCTGATCTGGCCCTGAAAACCCTTGCCCTTGGTGATACCGGAAACGTCGACCCTCTCGATCTCCTTGAATATCTCCACTCCAACCCTGTCGCCGACCTTCAGATCGCCCACATCGTCGAGGCGCACTTCCCTGAGAACGCGCTTGGCGTCGACTCCGGCCTTCTTGAAGTGTCCGGCAAGCGGCTTGGAGACGTTGCGCTTCTTGTCCTCGAAGCCCAACTGAACGGCGCAGTACTTATCCGTATCTTCGCTCTTGACCTGAACGACCTCGCAGGGACCCGCCTGCAGCACGGTTACCGGAACGATCTTGCCGTCCTCGGCGAATATCTGCGTCATGCGTATTTTCTTGCCTATGATTCTGTCAATCATTTTCGTCTGCGTAACTATGCGCCGCCGACACTCTCTCCCCGCGCAACAACACCGTCGCGCTCTATTCGGGTAAGTGGTGCCCGGCCGCTAGGCCTTGATTCTGATATACACTCCGGCGGGCATCACCAGCCTGCCCAGCTCGTCGATCGTCTTGGAAGTCGGCTCGAGTATCTCGATGATGCGCTTGTGGGTCCTGATCTCAAACTGCTCGCGCGATTTCTTGTCAACGTGCGGAGAGCGCAGAACCGTATAGCGTTCGATTTTCGTAGGAAGAGGTATCGGCCCCTTAACCCGCGCACCGGTACGCTTGGCGGTCGCAACAATATCGGACGCCGAAGTGTCCAGAATACTGTACTCGTACGCCTCCATCCTGATACGAATCTTTTTGTTCTCGTCTGCGGACATAATCTATGCACTGCTCTCCAGAAAACCCAGGTCGAACTTTTATCCGACAGATATGCGCGGGTGGTTGGTTGAACCGGTTCCACCGTGCGGATTCGCGTCTTTGCCGGTCATGCGACCGCCAAAGCACTGGCCAACATTAATACTACCCGTTTGCCGCATATCCACACGCCAACGGCCTGGCTCAACATTGAAGCGGTCAGTTTACTTTTCAACTCAAGTGTTGTCAACGGCTTTTTGATTATTTTTGGCGATTTTTGCACATTTTTTTCTTTGTCCGAAAGACATCCATTCAATCGAATACGTATTTGTCGCGAATGTTGGCGGGTACCGGCATGTATCGCGCAGGCTCCAGCGAAAACACCGCCCGGCCCTGGCTCATCGAACGCAGCGCCGTTGAGTAGCCGAACATCTCCGACAACGGCGCCATAGCCTCGACCAGCCTCACGCCCTCTTCGATATCCATCGAACGAATATCCACGCGGCGGCTGTTGAGGTCGCCGATTATGTTGCTGAGGTACTCATCGGGGGTCTGTATTATCAGTCGCATAATCGGCTCAAGCATCACCGGTGATGCCTTGCGCGCCGCGGCCTTAAAGGCCCTGGTCGCCGCACCCGAAAACGCGATTTCGTTTGAGTCCACCGCATGAAATTTCCCGTCGGTTATCGTTACGCGCACGTCAATCATCGGAAACCCCGATATCACGCCGCCCTCGGCCGCGCTGTGGATGCCCTCTTCCACCGCGCCGACGAATTCCCGCGGGATCTGGGTGGGGTTGGTCTCGTTGACTATCACCAGCGTCGCGTCTTCGGTGTGGAACGGCTCCAGTTTGAGTTCGACCACGCCGTAGTAGCCGCGCCCCCCGGTCTGCTTGACGAACTCGCCCCGCACGGTCGCCGTGCCGCTGATCGTCTCGCGATAGGCGACCCGCGGTCTGCCGAGTTTTGCGTCGACCCTGAAGGCTCCGCGAATTCGCTTCTGCAAAATATCGAGGTGCAACTCGCCCATCCCCGACATAATCAACTGGCCGGTTTCCTTGTCGGTGTAATACTCGAAACTCGGCTCTTCGCGCTTCAGACGCATCAGCGCGCTGACCAGTTTGTCCTTGTCGGCGTTGGATCGCGGCTCGATCGACATCGAAATTACGGGATGGGCAAAACTGACCTTCTCAAAAATAATCGGCGACTTCTGGTCGCACAACGTGTCGCCCGTGTTGGTTTGCCTCAGGCCGACCACCGCCACGATATCGCCGGCAATCGCTTCATCGACTTGCTTGCGTTCGTTGGCGTGCATCTGGAATATCCTCGTTATTCGTTCGCGCTTGTTTTTGGTCGGATTCAGCACACTCTGGCCGGTCTTGAGCCTGCCGGAATAAATCCGCAGGAACGAAAGTTCGCCATGCACATCAAAGATTGTTTTGAAGGCGAACGCGGCCAGAGGCTCGTCGGCGTCCAGTTTGCGCACGATGTCTTTTTCGCCGTCGGGAGTGTGCCCCACCACTTCGCCGATATCCGGCGGCGCGGGCAGGTAATCGCAGACCGCGTCCAAAAGCGTCTGAATGCCCTTGTACTTCAACGCCGAGCCGCACAGCACCGGAATAAGTTTGCGGGTAATCGTGGCGCTGCGGATCGCGGCAACCAGGTCCTCCCTCAAAGGCTCCTCGCCCATAAGGTGCGCCTCCATTATCCGCTCCGCCTCCGGCGTATCTACCGCGGCCGTCAGTGTGTCGATGAGGTCTTCGTGAGCCTGCATCGCCTCGGCGAGGTATTCGTCGGGAATATCGTGGCGGTGATAATTTTGGCCGAGGCTTTTTTCGTCGAAGGTAACGCTCTTCATCCCAACGAGATCTATCAGGCCTTTGAAGCCCGACTCCTGCCCCATCGGCATCTGCAAAACAAGCGGCTTGGCCCGGAGGCGGTTTCGCATCGAGTTTACAGCCTTGTTGTAGTCGGCTCCGATTCGGTCGAGTTTGTTGATGAAGGCGATCCGTGGAACGTGGTAGCGGTCGGCCTGGCGCCAGACCGTTTCGGACTGCGCTTCGACTCCGGCCACTCCGCAAAATACGACCACCGCGCCATCCAGCACGCGCAGGCTGCGCTCCACCTCGGCGGTGAAGTCCACGTGTCCGGGCGTGTCGATGAGGTTGATCGTGTGTTTTTTCCAGCGCAAAGTCGTCGCCGCCGACCAGATCGTGATTCCGCGCTGTTGTTCTTCTTCAAGATAGTCCATCTTGGCCGTACCTTCGTGCACCTCCCCCATCCGGTGTTCTTTGCCCGAATAGAAAAGTATGCGCTCGGTAACGGTGGTCTTGCCGGCGTCGATATGTGCTACGATACCTATGTTTCTGATCTTCTGTGTCACGTATTTTTTGGCCTGTAAGATTTTTCGGGTCGTCCCGAAAACAGCGACGCCCCCCCGAAGGGTCGCCGCCGTTTTGTTTGCACAAAAAAAACAAAGGCGTCCCGGTTGCTTCGCGGGTCGCCTTTTGTATTTTACCACGCGAAATGAGCGAACAGCCTGTTGGCCTCGGCCATCTTGTGAATGTTTTCGCGTTTGGTAATCGAATCGCCTTCCTTGTTGAAAGCGTTCATGAGTTCCGTCGCGAGTCTCTCGGCTATCGGTTTGCCTTTCTTGGAGCGCGTCGCGCCGATGATCCACTTGATACCGAGCGACTGGCGCCGTTTGGGGCTTACCGGACAGGGAACCTGATAGGTCTGACCGCCGACGCGCTTGGAGCGAACCTCGATTTCGGGTTTCACGTTATCGAGCGCGGTGCGAAACACTTCGACGGGCTTCGGCTCTTTGACCTTCTTGCCGATAATGTCCATAGCATTGTAGAAAATGCGCTCCGCGGTACTTTTCTTGCCCTGCAGCATCAGGCAGTTGATGAATTTGCTTACCACGATGTCGTTGTAACGCACATCGGGTTTAAGCGTTTCTTTTGAAGCGGTAAATTTCTTCGACATCGAAAACTTCCTCGTTTATATTTATTTGGGCCGTTTGGCTCCGTATTTGGATCTGCTCTGTTTCCTGTCGCTGACACCCATGGTATCCAGAACGCCGCGAATAATGTGATATCTTACACCCGGAAGGTCGCGCACGCGACCGCCGCGCACCAACACAATCGAGTGCTCCTGAAGGTTATGCCCGACGCCCGGAATATAAGCCGTAACTTCTTTGCCGTTGCTAAGCCTTACGCGAGCGATTTTGCGCAACGCGCTGTTGGGCTTTTTGGGTGTCTGGGTCTTTACCTGAAGACACACACCGCGCTTCTGCGGGCAAGACTCCAGCACCGGCGAATTGCTGCGGTTAACGGGTTTTTTGCGCCTTTTCCTAATCAGTTGATTCACTGTCGGCATCTTTGAGATACTCCTGTGCGTTTATGAGTTTCATTGGGTCTCGTTTCTTAAGAGTCGTGCAGTAATGCGCCTTGAAGCCGGTTCCGGTCGGAACCATGTGACCGAGAAGCACGTTTTCCTTAAGTCCGAGAAGTTCGTCTACACTATCGGATATCGCGGCCTGAGTAAGGACCTTTGTGGTCTCCTGGAACGAGGCCGCCGCCAGGAAACTCGACGAGTGCAGCGCCGCTTTGGTGATACCCAGAAGCAGCGGCCGCGCCGTGGCGGGTTTCTGTCCTTTATTGAGTTTTTCGTTCGCCTCGCGGAACAGGTACTTGTCCACCACGTCTTCGGGCAGGAACTCCGTGTCGCCGGGGCTTTCTATCTGCACACGACGCATCATCTCGGAGAGAATGATCTCGATATGCTTGTCGTCGATGTTCACCGACTGCGAACGATACACGTTCTGGATTTCCTTTACAAGATAATCCTGCAAAATCTCTTCGCCGCTTACGCGCAGGATGTCCTGCAACACCAGCGGCCCGTCGACCAGCGGCTCTCCGGCCTTGACTTCGCTGCCGCGGTGCACGCGCAGGTGCTTACCGTGCGAAACGAGATGCGTTACCGGTTCACCCGCTGACGGGTTGACTATAATGGTGCGCTTGCCGCGTTTTTTGCCGCCCAATTCCACGATACCGGAGATTTCGCTCATGACCGACGGGTTCTTGGGCTTGCGCGCCTCGAAGAGTTCGGTTACGCGCGGCAGACCGCCGGTGATGTCCTGAGTACCGGTAATCTCGCGCGGTGTCTTCGCCAAAACCGTTCCGGCGTCGATGTACTGGCCCTCTTCGATAACGATGTGCGCCCTTTCGGGAATCGCGTAGGCGACCAGCAGGTTGCCCTTCCCGTCTTTCAAGGTCAACTGTGGGTGCAGGTCTCCCTTGTGCTCGATGATGACCTTGCGCTTGAAGCCCGACGGGTCTTTTTCCTCGCGCATCGTAATGCCTTCGGCGATTCCGTCGAAAGCCACATAGCCGTCCATCTCGGCGATGATGGGGATCATGTTCGGATCCCACTGCAACAACAGGTCTTTGGGCTTGACCTTCCGGCCTTCTTTTACGAAGACCTGACCGCCGGACGGCACGCTGTGACGTTCGATTTCGCGTTCTTTGTCGTCGAGAATCAGCAGTTCGCCGTTGCGGTTGATGACTACGTTCTGTCCTTCTTTGTTCGTTACTATGTTCAGGTTGTGGTAGCGGATTGTACCGCCGGCCTTGGCCTTGATTTCGCTTTCTTTGATCTGCCAGTTTACGGTTCCGCCGATGTGGAAGGTCTTCATCGTCAACTGCGTACCGGGCTCGCCGATGGACTGCGCGGCGATGATGCCGACCGCCAGCCCCAATTCCACCAGCGCACCTCGCGAGAGGTCGGCGCCGTAACACCTGGCGCACACGCCC
>JAUWEX010000023.1 GCA_030607235.1 Planctomycetota bacterium
GTTCTCGGCGACCGAGGGCTTGACCACCGGCTTGACGGGCTTCGGGACGGTTGCCGGGGGGAGTGTGCGCAGTGGCTCGTCGTCGGGATCGTCGATGATTATCAGTCGTGCCGGTTCGTTTGCCTCGGCGTCTTTGGGCGCGTAAATCGGAGGGTGATTTTTGCATTCCAGTTCCACGAGGTCCTGATATGATGGTGTGCCAGCGCAGCCGGAGGTGAGGAATATGGCAAGGAGCAGGGGCAGTATAATCACGATTTTTTTCATGATATTCCTTCCGTGTAACTGATTGATTAAGTGCCGGTTGCGAGGATTGTACTTTATAAAGCATAAAGCGTCAACCTCGTATTCGCAATTCCTTTACTGCTTCCATTTTTTATTATCGCTTTAATTGCCGATGATTTTGACCAGAATTTCCTTTTTGCGGCCCCCGTCGTATTCGGCGTAGTAAATTGTCTGGTAGGTTCCGAGGTGCAGGCGGCCGTCGGTAACCGGCAGGGTGATGTGATGTCCGGTGAGGATGGACTTTATGTGTCCGTCGGCGTTTTTCTTGTGATCGGTTTCGTCGTGCCGATAGCCCGCGCCGGGCGGCACGAGTCTGCGGGCGACGTCGAGAAAATCTTCCGTGATCGAAAAATCCGAATCGTTGATAAACACCGCGCTGCTGGTGTGCAGGGGGTAGACCAGCGCCAGTCCCTCTTTGATTCCGCTACGCGCGACGATCTCTTCGACGCCGGAGGTGATGTTGACCACGGCCTGTTGTTTTTCGGTTCGGATTTCGATCTCTTCGTTAAACGCCAGCAAAACGAGTAATCCCTTCATATTATTATTGGAATGAGTTGCTGCTCCACGCTTGGCAGCAGGCTCCGCCTCATAAAATCCTCAACCACACAGCAAGATTACAAATTTCGCTAGTGAACGCCAGCGAGTGCCCTTTTCGCCCAATGGCGAAAAGCAACGAAGCGGGTATTGGAATAGGTGCTTTCTCCGCTATTTGCAGCGGGGCGTCCCCGCCTGCCTTGTTACGATAGTTCTTCGTCTTTTTTGTGCTCGCGCAGTACCAACCTCAGCGGAATTTCGCCGAAGGGCGAATTATTTCTGATGTAATTCGTCAGGTAGCGCAGGTAGCCATCCTTGAAAAGCGACTTGTTCTTTACGAACAGCGTTATCGTCGGCGGGGCGGAGGCTGTCTGCGTCGCGTAGAAGATTTTGCCCTCTTTGCCCTTGACGATCCTGATAGAGCGCCTGCTCACGGCTTCTTGCACGATGCGATTCAGCACGCCGGTGGTGATCGTCGCGTTGGCCTGTTCGTAGAGGCTGCTGGCGGTCTCGATAATCGCGTCGAGATTGATTTTTTCCTTGCCCGATGTGTAGAGGACGGGTTGGTAGTACATGCCGGGCAGTTTTTCTTCCAGGTATTTATGAAATTGCGTTGTCTCGATAACGTCCTGGGCCTTGTCCCACTTGTTGACCAGGATCACGCACGGTTTGTTTTCCTCGATGATGTACCTGGCGAGTTTTTTGTCCACCGCGCTGATGTCGATCGAAACGTCGAGCGCGAAAATTACCACGTCGCAGCGGCGGATGCTGCGCAGGGCGCGGTGCGAACTGAAATACTCTACCGAATCCTTCAACTGCGTGCGTCTGCGTATGCCGGCGGTGTCTATCACGAGGAATGTTTTGTCGCCGAAGCGGAAGCGCACGTCCACGGAGTCGCGCGTGGTGCCGGGGATGTCGCTGACGATCATGCGCTCTTCGCCGACCAGCGCGTTGACCAGCGTGGATTTGCCCGTGTTGCGCTTGCCGACGACCGCGAGCATGATTCCGTCGACGTCTTCGATGTGTGCGCCGCGTTTTTCTTCGGGGATCGCGTTGATTATCGCCTCGATGAGCCTGCCTTTGCCGCGGCTGACGGTCGTAGAGACCAGGATCGGTTCGCCGAAGCCCAGGGAATAGAAATCCGCCGCGAGCGACTCGTGAACGTCGTCGTCGACCTTGTTGGCCACGAGTATCGGCTTGCGATGTTTCTTGCGAAGCGCCTCGGCGACCTGCCGGTCGAGCGGCGCGATGCCGGTCTGTGCGTCGACGACCATGACAAGGACGTCGGCTTTCTCGATGGCGCGGTAGATTTGTTCTTCCATCATCGTGGCGAGGACGTTGTCTTTGGCCAGGCCCATACCGCCGGTGTCGATGAGTTCAAAGCGGCAGTCGTCGTGTTCGATAACCGTACCTACGCGGTCGAGCGTAACGCCGGGGACTTTTTCCACGATGGCCAGCCTGCGTTCCGAGAGAAAGTTGAAGATCGAACTTTTACCTACGTTGGGGCGGCCTATGATTGCAACCTGTGCGAGCGGCATATTTCACCGAATAACGAACAGTTGGGGTAAAAACTAAGTATAATGGGGCGATTATAGTGCGTAGTAACGCACAGTCAAGCGCGTAATGAATTTATAATAGTAACTGATGAGTTACCTGCTCGGCGAGCGCGACGCCGTCCAGAAGCGCCTCGACAAGGCCCTCTCAAAATACGAATAAAAAAAGGCGCGGTGGATGGCCGCGCCCTTTTTATTTGCGATACACACTATTAGAGGATGTACTTCGAGAGGTCCTCGTTTTCCACGATTGCGTTGAGTTTGTCGCGGACGTATTTCGCGTCGACCTTGACGGTCTTCTTTTTTGTGTCCGGGGCGTCGAACGAAATTCCCTCCAGAAGCGTCTCGAGTACCGTGTGCAGCCTCCGCGCGCCGATGTTCTGCGAGGTCTGGTTGACTTCGGCGGCGATGCGCGCGATTTCTGTTATGGCTTCTTCCGGGAAGGAAATCTTCACGCCCTCGGTTTCGAGCAGGGCGGTGTATTGCTTGATGAGGGCGTTCTTGGGTTCGGTCAGTATCCTGCTGAAATCTTCGCCGCTCAGGCTGTCGAGTTCGACGCGGATCGGGAAGCGTCCCTGGAGTTCGGGTATCAGGTCCGAGGGCTTGGCAACGTTGAACGCGCCCGCCGCGATGAAGAGAATATGGTCGGTGCGGACTATGCCGTAGCGCGTCGTTACGCTGGAGCCTTCTATGATGGGCAGGAGGTCGCGCTGTACGCCTTCGCGCGAGACGTCCGGGCCGGCGCCGTCGCGCTGGCGGCCGGCGACCTTGTCGAGCTCGTCGAGGAAGATTATGCCCGAGTTCTCGACGCGCTTGATGGTTTCCTTGGCGATTTTGTCCTTGTCGACGAGTTGCTCGGACTCCTGTTGTATGAGCACCTCCCGCGCTTCGGCGACGGTCATCCGGCTGTGGCGCGTTTGCGAGGGGAGCATCTTCTCGAACATGTTCTGGAAATCCACGCCCATCTGTTCGATGCCCGCCGAGGAGATGATCTCGACCATCGGCATCGATTTGCTCTCGACCGATAGTTCCACCTCGCGCTCGTCGAGTTCGCCGTTTCGGAGTTTGACGCGCATCTTTTCGCGCGTCCGCGCAGTGCGTTCGGCGGCCTCGGTGTTGGCGTGCCCGCCGATTACCTGCGTGGAGAATTCGCTTTCGCTGCCGTCTTCGTCGGTTCCCAAAAGCGGTTCGGGCGCTGTGTATTCACTGATCCCGTCGGTGGGCGGGATCAGAAGGTCGAGCAGTTTTTCCTCGGCTATTTTTTCGGCCTTGATCTTAACCTGCTCCATGTGTTCGGCGCGGACGATGTTCATGCCGATCTCGGTCAGGTCGCGTATCATCGATTCGACGTCTCGGCCGACGTAGCCGACCTCGGTGAACTTCGAGGCTTCGATTTTCAGAAACGGCGCCTTGACCAGACCCGACAGCCTGCGGGCGATTTCGGTCTTGCCGACGCCGGTCGGGCCGATCATGATTATGTTTTTGGGCATGATCTCGTCTTTGAGGTCGCCGGTGAGTTGTCGGCGGCGCCAGCGGTTGCGGATGGCGATCGCGACGGCGCGTTTGGCTTCGTTTTGGCCGACGATATAGCGGTCGAGTTGCTCGACGATTTCGCGTGGTGTCATCTCTTTGTGTGGTTTAGTGCTCACGCTATAGTTCCTCAATATGAATGTTGTCGTTAGTGTAGACACAGATTTCGGCGGCGATCGCCAGGGACTGCTCGACGATTTTCGGGGCGCTGAGTCTGGAGTGTTTGACCATCGCCTTGGCCGCGGCCAGCGCGTATGAGCCGCCGGAGCCGATTGCCATGATCCCGTCGCTGGGGACGATTACGTCGCCGGAGCCTGAGATCATCAGCGAGTGCTCGCGCGTAACGACGGCCATCAGCGATTCGAGCCGCCGCAGCACGCGGTCGGTGCGCCACTGCTTGGCGAGTTCGGTGGCGGCCTTGAGGACATTGGCCTGATATTCGTGAAGGACCTCTTCAAAACGTTCCATCAGCGCGAACGCGTCGGCGGAGGCGCCGGCGAATCCGACGATTACCTGCCCGTCGAGCAGTTTGCGGATTTTGTTGGCGTCGTGTTTTACGATAGTCTCGCCCAGGCTGACCTGCCCGTCGCCGCCGATGGCGACCTTGCCGTTGTGCCTGACGGAAAGTATTGTGGTTGCGTTGAACATGTGTGGTTTCCTTAATGAAATTCCGATACGAAAGCGCATAATAGCAGAAGCGGACAAAATCGGCAAGTTTGCTATTGACGAATGGGGATTATTTTTTACAATCGCTTGCTTTCGTACAAGGCCCGTGGGGAAACTCAATCGTGGGGCCTGGTTGTACTGAAAAATATTTGTTGCCCAATTTAGCTGAAATCGGCAATCTATGAAGAGAGAAAAACCCGGACCCGCAAAAGAAATGTTGGGATTTGGGGCCTTCTCAGTAATCTGGACCGCGATAGCGGCGGTACTGGGAGGCGCCGCTCTCGGTTATATCGTGGATTCTCTGCTTGGCACGTTTCCGATTTTTCTGGTCGTCTTGATGCTGTTGGGGATCTTTGGAGGGTTCCTTAAGGCGTATAGGGCGATCATGAAAGATTTCGACGGCAAGGAGTGAATCGCGATGGGGGAGAATTGCTTTAAGGTGTCCGGATGAAAAAATTCAAGAAATTTCGCAATCGCATAGTGCTTGTTTCTGCAACCTTGACCGTATCGACTGTGCTTGTGCTGCTGCAATTCGGGCTGACGTCCGTGGCGTTGGGCATCCTGCTCGGTGGGGCGACCAGTATTGCGAAAACGTGGTTGTCCGCCGTGCGGATTATGAAGATGGGCGGTGCGAGTTCCAAAGCGGCTGTCGGCGGAAAAGTCCGCGCCGCGATGACGAATCTGATTACAAGATACGGTCTGATTGCCATTTGCCTGGCAATCGGATTTTTTATTGAGCAGATAAATATATTCGCCGTCGCCGGGGCGCTTTTCACGACCAACGTCGTGCTGATCGGTTCGGAAGTGGCGAGGAATTATTTCCCGGGTACGATCGGTTCGTTCTTCGACAAGACACGTACCCGCGCGGGAGAAAACTGACATGGAATTGGATTTCGCCCCAGAGACATTTTGGTTGCTGCCCGATTTGGGGGATTTCGGCAGCGTAAATATAAAAACAATTATTTTTTCGTGGGTGGTCATCGCCGTTCTGATACTGCTGAGCGCGCTGGTCTATACGCGCCTCAAAAAGATCCCCACGCGATTGCAGTTGCTTCTTGAGACGATAGTCGACGGGTTCGACAACCTTACCCGCTCGACCCTCGGCGAGCGCGGTCGGGCATATCTGCCTTACATCGGCAGTCTTTTTCTGTTTATCTGGTTCAGCAACCTGATAGGAATAATTCCCGGATGTGAGGAGCCTACGCGGGATGTTAACACGACGCTTGGTCTGGGATTTTGCATAGTGATTCCCATTGCTCATATCAGTGGAATCAGGGTCAAGGGCTGGAGGTATCTCAAAGAGTTTTTCGAGCCAGGCCTCGTTATCCGCGGGGTGTGGCTGCCCAATATATTTATGTGCCCCCTTAACGTGGTCGGCGAGTTCGGCAAGGCGATCAGTCTGCCGTTCCGCCTCTTCGGCAATATCTTCGGCGGTGCGATCATTATCGTGGTGCTTTCCCAGTTGGCGCGGTACGCCGTGCTTCCACCGTTTTTGATGTTTTTCTTCGGGATATTCGTCGGCACTATCCAGGCGTTTGTGTTCGCGATGCTTGCATTGACCTATACGGCCGTGGCGGTTGCCGAATAGTGGAGCATAATTGAATATGATAGATATAAACCCGGAATCACTGGTAAAAGCGGCTGTCTACCTCGGCGCGGCCTGTGCGATGGGCTTCGGCGCCATCGGCAGCAGCATCGGCGCGGGTTACATCGCGCGCGAGGCCGTACTAGGCATGTCGCGGCAGCCGAAAGCCTCGGGCAAACTAATGCGAACCATGCTTGTGGGGCAGGCCATCAGCGAGTCGCCGGGAATCTTCTCCCTGATTATGGCGCTGTTTTTGGTTGGCGGCATGTTCACGATACAAGTCAACGAAACTTTCGCAATGGCCCTGCTCGGCTCTGGAATCGCAGTCGGCGTGAGTTCCATCGGGTCGGGAGCGGGGGCCGGGCTTGCCGGCGGTGAGGCGTGCAAATCCATCGCCCGCAATCCCGACTGCGCCGGGAAGGTAACGATGACGATGCTGCTGGGGCAGGCCCTGGCGACCTCGCCGGCGGTTTTCGGTTTCCTCGCGGCTCTGCTTCTTTTCCTCAAATCCGGCAGTCTGGTAACCGGATCTATACCGAGCGCTGCGGCGCTTCTGGGAGCGGGTATAGCGATGGGAGTGGGCGCGATAGGTCCGGGCCTGGGAATCGGATTCGTCGGCAAGCAGGCATGCGGCGGCGTCGGCAAAAGCCCCCGCGCCGGTTCATCGATAAACAAAACATTATTGCTGGGCGCGGCGGTCGCCGAGAGCACCAGCATCTATGCATTCGTTATATTTATCCTGTTGTATTTGCAGGCGTAGAAAAAAACTCAAACATTTGGAGGCATCTGAATATGGCAGACATAGACATGGCAACAGCGATCATCAAGGCGAGTTCCTTTATCGGCGCGGGTATCGCAATGGGATTCGGCGCGATAGGGCCGGGAATCGGCGAAGGTTTCGCCGCAGGCAAGGCGTGCGAAGGAATAGCGAAGAGACCCGAAGAACAGGGCCTCATCACGCGAACCATGCTCGTAGGCCAGGCCGTGTCGGAATCGACCGGCATTTACTCTCTGGTTATTGCGCTCTTGCTGATATTTGGCCGGTGGTAACTAATCCGGCGACCCGGGAATTCCAAAATTCTGAAACCAGGCGGCAGTGAACCGATGAAGAAGAAGAAAAAAATCATTCTTGTTTTCCTGATTGTATACGTAGTGCTATCCGTGGGATTGGGATATCTGTACTCGATGCGCAAAAGCCTCGAATTCGATGAAGAGGCGGCCCATGAGCGCCAGGCCGCCATCGAGAAAATACTCGAGGAGGAACGCCGGAGCAATCCCGACTTCACTATCGGGAAGGCCAGGCAGATATACAATGCGCGATACGCGCCTGAGGGCAAGACGGTTGGCTTTGACCTGACTCTTCCCATCCAGGCCTTTAACTTTGTCGCCTTGTTGGGTTTCCTTTATCTTTTGCTGTGGAACCCGCTGATTAAGTTTCTCGACGGTCGAAAAGCGGCAATCAAGAACGAAATCGACGAGGCCGCGAAAAAACGCGGCGAAGCCGACAAACTGCTCGGCGAGTACAACCGCAAACTTGCCGAGGCCCGCGGCGATATAGTGAAGATGGTTGAGGACGGCAGGAAACGCGGACAGGACGAAGAGAAACGCATCATCGAAGAAGCGTGGCAGGACGTTACACGTTTACGTGAACAGGCCAATGCCGAGATCAAAGGCCAGATAGACGAAGTCCGCGCCTCGCTCCGCAAAGAAATTTCCGGAATATCGGTGGCAGTCGCTTCCCGTGTGCTCGGCCGCGAAGTCGGCGAACAGGACCACGCGCAACTTATCAACCAGACCATAGGCGAGATCGTCGGCAAAGACGAGGCCGACAACGGATAAACCATGGACAAAGGCATCATCGCAAAAAGATACGCCAAGGCGATATTCGATATCGCGCTCTCCGAGGGCGACGTAAAAGGCTATCGCGATAAAATCGGCTTCCTGGCCGACTCGATCATGTTCGGCAAAGAGAGCGTGCGCTACTGGGCCGACCCCTTGATAGCGGCGGGGGAGCGCCATGCCATACTCGACGGGATATGCGCCAAAGCCGCTATCGACGGCAACCTGAAGTCATATCTCTATCTTCTGGTGGATAAACGCCGCTTCAGCCTGCTGCGCGAGATCAGCCGGGAGTTGCATATGCTGGCCAGCGACCACCTGCGCGAAAGCGACGCGGTCGTTTCGAGCGCCCTTGAGATAAGTAACGAACAGATCGGAGCAATCAAGTCGGCGCTGGAAAAAACTACCGGCAGGAAGATAAACGTCAGGACCGAAAAAGACCCGTTACTGATCGGCGGAATCATCGTCAGGGTCGGAGACGTAGTTTATGACGGAAGCATAAAAGGACGGCTGGGGCGCATGGAAACGGACATGGCTGGCCTCTAGCCGCAACCTAACGAACGGAGCACGAAAATGCAAATCAGACCCGAAGAAGTAAGCGCCATAATTCGACAGCAGATCGAATCATACAGCAAGGGCGTCGACAAGTCCGAAGTCGGCGAGGTTGCGATGGTCGGCGACAACATCGCCCGTATTTACGGCCTTGACAAGGCAATGTCGATGGAACTCATCGAATTTCCCATCGAAGGCGAAGAGCCGGTGATGGGTATGGTGCTCAATCTTGAGGAACAGAGTGTAGGTGTGGTGATCCTCGGCTCTGACGAAGGAATCAAGGAAGGCCATCTGGTGCGTCGCACCGGCAGGATCATGTCCGTGCCGGTGGGCGATGCGCTGCTGGGCAGGGTGGTGGATTCGCTCGGCCGTCCGATCGACGGCAAGGGCGAGATCAAGACCGACAAAATTCGCCCCATCGAACGCGTTGCGCCCGGCATCGTTGCCCGCGTCGACGTCTCCGAACCGCTGCAAACCGGCATCAAGGTCGTGGACGCCATGACGCCCATAGGCCGCGGACAGCGCGAATTGATCATCGGCGACCGCTCTACCGGCAAGTCCGCCATTGCCATTGATGCAATCATCAACCAGCGCGATGGGGATGTGATCTGCATCTACGTGGCGATCGGCCAGAAACGCAGCACCGTGGCGCGCGTCGTAAAGACGCTCGAAGATCACGGGGCGATGGCCAATACGATAGTTGTATCCGCCACGGCCAGCATTCCCGCGGCGCTCCAGTTTATCGCGCCGTTTGGGGGTTGCGCGATCGGCGAGGAATTCCTGGAGAAAGGCAGGCACGTGCTGGTGGTTTTCGACGACCTTTCCAAGCACGCCACGGCCTATCGCGAAATGAGCCTTCTGCTGCGGCGTCCTCCGGGCCGCGAGGCGTATCCGGGCGACATTTTCTATCTGCACTCGCGCCTGCTTGAGCGCGCCATCAAGTACAGTCCCGCCAACGGCGGCGGGTCGCTTACGGCGCTGCCCATTATCGAAACACAGGCCGGCGACGTCTCGGCCTACATCCCGACCAACGTGATTTCGATCACCGACGGCCAGATATATCTCGAGAACGATCTATTCTATCAGGGCGTTCGCCCCGCGATGAACGTCGGTATTTCGGTGTCGCGCGTAGGCGGTGCGGCGCAGGTCAAGATGATGAAACAGGTCGCCGGTTCACTGCGCCTCAATCTGGCGCAGTACCGCGAATTGGCCGCATTCGCGCAGTTCGGCTCCGATCTCGACAAGGCGACGCAGCGGCAGTTGTCGCGTGGTGAGCGGCTGGTGGAGCTGCTCAAACAGGACCAGTACTCTCCGATGCCCGTCGAGTTTCAGGTCGTGTCGATATTCGCCGCCGTCGAGGGCTACCTCGACGATGTGGAGGTCGAATTCATCAGGCAGTTTGAGAAGGAACTCCACGATCATCTCGGGGCGAAGTGGCCCAAGTTGATGACTATGATGAAGGAACAGGGCCAGCTTGCCGACGAGATCCGCAAGGAAATCGGTCTCGCGATAGACGAGTTCAAAAAGATATTCGTCGGCGTGCGCAAGACCATCGGCGGTGAGGCCGCGCAGACGAGCGAAGTTGCGACCGGGGAAATCGAAGAATAACACGGCTTTTGCCGGATTTTATGGAGAATTGCTATGGCGTCGATGCGC
>JAUWEX010000170.1 GCA_030607235.1 Planctomycetota bacterium
CGATCGTAGACACATGGTGGCAGACCGAGACCGGCGGCATCCTCATCACCCCGCTTCCCGGCGCAACCACAATCAAGCCCGGATCGGCCGCGCGCCCGTTCTTCGGCGTCAAGCCCGCCATCCTTCGCGAAGACGGCAGCAAGTGCGACGTCAACGAAGGCGGCTACCTCGTAATCGAAGAAGCTTGGCCCGGCATGATGAGAACCCTCTACGGCGACCACCAGCGCTTCATGGACACCTATCTCACCCGCTTCCCCGGCACCTACCTGACCGGCGACGGCGCCAGAATCGACGAAGACGGCGACTACTGGCTGCTTGGCCGCATCGACGACGTGCTCAACGTCTCGGGCCACCGCATCGGAACCGCCGAGGTCGAAAGCGCGCTGGTCAGCCATGCGAAGGTCGCGGAAGCGGCCGTCGTGGGAATGCCGCACGAGATCAAGGGCCAGGGCATCTACGCCTTCGTAACCCTGAACTCCGGCGTCGAACCGGCCGACGAACTCAAGAAAGAACTTGTCAAGCACGTTCGCGCCGAGATCGGCCCGATCGCCGCGCCCGACAAGATCCAGTTCGCACCGGGCCTGCCCAAGACGCGCTCCGGCAAGATCATGCGCCGTATCCTGCAGAAGATCGCGGACGACGCCGTCGACCAGATCGGCGACACCAGCACGCTGGCCGATCCCTCGGTCGTCGAGAATCTTGTCAAAGGCAAACAATAAGCGAATAAGCAACAACATATAAACGTATAGTCGAAACAATCTGACAACAAGACGGAACGAAAAGGAAAGGGGTTTGCGTCCCCTTCCCTTCGACTTATTTCACAATCGGGAGAGATTCAATGTCGGAAGCAGCAGTACAAATCAAAAACCACGGCTGGCGTGTAACATTCGCCGGCACGGGGATCAACCTCGCGCTGGGCATTCTGTACACGTGGTCGGTATTCAAGGCCGCCCTTCAAAATCCAGAAGGCTGGAATTGGACGACGGATATGGCAGGACTCCCCTACGCGATATGCGTCCTCGTATTCGCGTTTGCCACGATTCCCGGCGGAAGGATGCAGGACAAATTCGGTCCGCGCCTGACAGCAACGATAGGCGGCATACTAGTCGGAATCGGAATGCTGGTCTGCGCATTCGCGGGCAACTCCCATGCCGTGATCTCCATCGGTTTCGGTCTGATTGTCGGAACCGGAATCGGTTTTGCCTATGCAAGCGCGACACCTCCCGCCATTAAATGGTTCCCCGCAAGAAAAATCGGCCTCATCGCCGGGCTGGTCGTATCTGGATTCGGATTGGCCTCTTTATATATAGCCCCACTCGCCACATGGTCGCTCGGATTTGACGGCATGCTCGCCAACAACATTTCCAGCACGTTTCTGTATTTCGGTATCGCGTTTTTCGTAGTAGTAACACTGCTTGCACAACTACTGAAACCGCCGCCCGCCGGATATACGCCAGTCGACAACGATCCCGGGATCAACAATTCAAAAAAAAGCGTAGTACACGGTGAAGAAGTAAACTGGAAGCAAATGCTGGCCAAGCCCCAATTCTACATGCTTTGGGTAATGTATTTCTGCGGCGCAGGCGTCGGCCTCATGGTAATCGGCCAGGCCAAGACCATCCTGAAAACCACATCAACCGAGATGAACGTATTGTGGCTGGGCACCGTGTGCTTAATGCTTCTTGCGGTCGGCAACGGAGCAGGACGCATCATCGCCGGTGTCATGTCAGACAAATTCGGCCGCACAATAACAATGTTTACAGTATTCCTGATCCAGGCACTAATGATGAGCCTGATGATTCTACTGGACGGCAATAGCAAGGCTGTTTATTTCATCAGTGCCAACCTCTTCATTTTCTTAGGTTTCAATTACGGTGCCTGTCTATCGGTATTTCCTGCGGCCACAAAAGACTTCTTCGGCCTGAAAAATTTCGGTTTGAATTATGGAATCGTTTTTACATCATGGGGCGTAGGTGGCTTTGTGCTCACGCGCGTTGCCGGGTTGATAAAAGACAAAACCGGCACCTATATCGGAGCATTCTGGGTTGCAATCGGTGTGCTTATTATTGCTATGATACTCACCTTCGTCACCAAGCCTCCTCACCACAAAAACGCTACGGCGGTTGAATCCAAATAGACGCATTTAGTAAAATTTTTGTCCCGAGATAATGGCTGTAAAACGTTAAACAGGCAACAGACAAATACAATACGACCAAACGAAAAGAGCGGCTCGCCACACGGCGGGCCGCTTCTTTTTTTCGAGAACATTGCAAAACCGCCACGCCGATGCTATCCTGCGCGACTTGTTTTTCGGGAAAACAACATGACCGACAAAAAATCAACCAACCTGACCGCGTGGACGGTAACCTCGGCGGGCATCGGCATCAACCTCGCTCTCGGCGTGCTCTACGCGTGGGGCATGTTCCGCGATTCGATACTAACACACTGGGGCTGGAGCGATTTTCAGGCCGGAGCGCCCTACGCGCTGGCCGGGCTGGTCTTCGCCTTCACGATGATCCCCGCGGGCCGCCTGCAAGACAAGTTCCCGCCCCGCATCGTCGCCACTATCGGCGGCGTGCTCGTCGGCGCGGGAATGATGCTCTGCGCGGCCTTCGGCAATTCCTTCTGGGCCGTTACCCTCGGCTTCGGCGTACTCGTCGGCGCGGGCATCGGCTTCGGCTACGCCGTCGTTACGCCCGCCGCGATCAAGTGGTTCTCCGCCGCCCGCACCGGCCTCATCGCCGGACTCATCGTCTCAGGCTCGGCCCTCTCGTCGGTCATCATCGTCCCCGTCGCAAAGACTCTCCTCGCCGACGGCGCGGAAACAATCCCCGCGGCGTTTTTCTACATCGGCGCCGGCATCCTCGTCGCGGTTACAATACTGGCGCAGTTTCTCAAAAACCCGCCCGTCGGCCACAAGCCCGCCGAACCGCGCAAAAAAAATTCCGCCCCTATCCACGGCGAGGAGATGCGGTGGCGGCGGATGCTCGGCACGCGGCAGTTCTGGTTCCTGTGGACGATGTACTTCTTCTCCGCGGGCACCGGCGTCATGCTCATCGGCCAGGCGATGAAACTCGCAAAGGACGTAATCCCAAAAGAAAACTTCGCCCAACTCGGCTTCGTCAGCCTGATCCTACTCGCGCTCGGCAACGGCGCAGGCCGCATTCTGGCCGGGCACATCTCCGACAGCCTCGGCAGAATGCGCACGCTGTTTTTGGTCTTCCTCTTCCAGGCTGTCGCGCTGGGGATCATGATATACCTGCTCTCCGCGGCCTCCGTGCCCGCCCTCTTCGCCACGATCACGTTCGTCGGCTTCAACTACGGCGCGTGCCTGTCGGTCTTTCCGGCGGTCTCGAAAGACTACTTTGGCCTGCGCAACTACGGCCTGAACTACGGCATCCTCTTCACGGCGTGGGGCGTCGGCGGCGCGGCTCTCACGCAACTGGCCGGTCTCTTCAACGACCGCACCGGCTCGCTCACCGGCGTGTTCATCACCTGCATCTGCGGTTTCGCGCTGGCAATGGCGATAACCTTCCTCACACACACCCCGCATCACGCAAAATAATCGCAAAAAAAAACGGCGCTCCATCATGGGCACCGTTAATATGAAATCACAAGTTCTATTAATTCTTCAATTGAACACCTGGATTAAAAATCGGATTCTGTGCATATTTATCCCACACAACCCAGGTATTAGCCATTTTATCTCCCAATCGTCTGCCTTTCACCATGAACAATATCTCAATGAACGGCATGAACGGAATTATCAATATCAGGTTCCGCAAAAATGACTTGCTAGCCCCTATCGGCTTATTAGTTTTAATATTAAGAACAGTAAGTCCCGTTATTCTTTTCCCAAGAGATTTGCCGGAAAATGAGCCTTTTAATAAAAACAGCGAAATTATGCACAATCCAACAATCCCAGCTGTGGATTCTATTTCCTTGTCCTTGTAACCCTGCGCATCCATTATCATGGCAACCACCACGCCTGCAACGAGGGCAATAGCACAAAAAAACAACAGGTCTATTGTATATGCAAATGCCCGTTTGCTATTGAACCCGTCGCTGCATTTTTTGCAAACGATATGTCCATATAATGATATGGCTCTTTGCGTATTATAGTTTCTACCACA
>JAUWEX010000292.1 GCA_030607235.1 Planctomycetota bacterium
AGTGGGTTACATTATCCGATATGGTTAATTATTGCTGTGTTGAAAAGTCTCAAGTCGGACGGCGGGCGGGGACGCCCCGCAGCGAGTTGTATCTTCGGGCACTCATTCACAACATCGCCATCCTTTGGCGTGTCTGTTTTATGCGCCGCCTCGCCGCCGCACTCACCGCAGTGTTTTCAACACAGCAGGACACATCCCTTCGGAGCGTCTCGCGAGAGAGACCGCCAACCACACAACACGCTTGCAAGTTTCGCCAGTGAGTGGAAGCGACGCGCCTCTGTCGCCGAAGCACGGCGACAGACAGCAAGCGGGTATTGGAGTGTACGCTTACTCCCCGCTTGGGTGCAGGCCCTGCCTGCCTGCGGGGCGTCCCCGCCGCCGCTCACCGCAGTGTTTTCAACACGGCGGAAGTGTCCCTCTCAGAGGAGATTGTAGTAGCAATCGCGGCGGCGGGGGATGAAGCCTGCGTCGCGGATGATGCGTTCGATGCCGTCGGCGTCCATGCGGAATTCGACCCCGGCGGCGCGCACGACGTTTTCTTCGATCATCGTGCCGCCCATGTCGTTGGCGCCGAAGCGCAGGGCCGTCTGCCCGACGCGCGCGCCCTGCGTAACCCAGGAGGCCTGGATGTTTTCGACGTTGTCGAGGTAGAGGCGGCTGACGGCGAGGGTCTTGAGGTAGGCGAAGGCTCCGGCGGCGCGCACGCCCGCCAGCGCGGTGTTGCGCGGCTGAAATGTCCACGGGATGAATGCGGTGAAGCCGCCGGTTTCGTCCTGAAGGGCGCGGATCGCGTCGAGGTGCTCCACGCGGTCTTGCAGGGTTTCGACGTGGCCGAACATCATCGTTGCGGTGCTGCGAATGCCCATGCGGTGGGCGCGGCGCATAACGTCGAGCCACTGCGCGGCGGTGCACTTGCCGGGGCTAACCCGCGCGCGGACACGCTCGACCAATATCTCGGCGCCGCCGCCGGGAACGGTGTCGAGGCCCGCGGCGCGCAGTCTTTCCAGCGTCGCCGGGATTTCCAGCCCGCTGACTTCGGCGATGTGGACGATTTCGGGCGGCGAGAAGCCGTGGATGTGAACGTCGAAGCGATCCTTGATGAAACGCAGCATCCGCTCGTAGAAATCAATGCGCAGGTCGGGGTGCAGGCCGCCCTGGAGGAGTATCTGCCGCCCGCCGAGCGCGAGGGCGTATTCGATCTTGGCGGCGAGTTCGTCTTCGCTCAGGACATAGGCCTCGGCAGGGTCGCGCCAGAAGGCGCAGAACCGGCAGCGCGAGACGCAGCCGTCGGTGTAGTTGATGTTGCGGTCGACGATGTAGGTTACGCGGCCGTCGGGGTGGAGTTCGCGGCGCATCGCGTCGGCGCGCGCACCGAGCGCAATGAGGTCGCGCGATCGCAGCAGTTGCAGGGCCTGCTCGTTGGAAAGTCGCGTTTTTTCGGGCCGGGCGCTCACAGGTACTCCAGTTCGCGCTCTTCGTGCCACATGTCGGCGGCGACGACTTCGGAGTAATAACGTTGCAGTCCGCGCGCCTCGTCGGGGCCGAGGTCGTAGTGGATCGCGCTCGCAAAATACCGCTCCAGCGTCTCGCGGGGAATCGACGTGGTGTCGGCGAGGCGGCCGACGATGTTGTCGATGTTGGCCAGACCGCTGGCGAGCGATTCGGCGAGGATGTCGGGCAGGTCGCCGAGTTCTGCGCCGCGGCGGCAGCAGCAGAGAGCGAAGACGAACGGCAGGCCGGTCATCGCGCGCCACTCGCACGCCAGGTCGAGCACCGTAAAGCCGTCCTCGGGGATGGTCAGGGCTTCGTCGCCGATGACGAGGACTGCGTCTTCGGGGATGTGGTCGAGGTCGGGGCAGATGCCGGTAACGGTGCAGCGCGGGGCCGCGCCGTAGCGTTTTTTCAGAATTATGCGCACCAGTCGCGCCGAGGTGAGCGACCTGACGTCGAGCGCCATCGTCCTGATTTCGCTCGGGGGTTTGCGGCAGTAAACCTTGACGCTCATCACGGCCTCGCGTGCGGCGATGCAGACGGGCGAGGCGATGACGTATTCGGGATGGTGGAGGTATTCGACCGAAGGCACGATCGCGACGTCGAGTTCGCCGCTGACCAGTTTTCCGGCGAGCGCGACGGGTGTGTCGCGGACGAGTTCGAAGGCGGGGTCGTTGCGGAGCATGCCGTGGACGATGGGCATGGCGTTTATCATGTTGTGGCAGCCGAATTTCAAGCGCTTGAGCATGTGGCCTCCTCGGATGAAGTTTTTGCGGAATATACCACGAGCGCCCGCTTCGGGCAACCCTGACGGGGATGCCCCGTAGCAAAAAGGGGAGTAGCCACCCATTCCAAGACACGCTTCGCTGCTTTTCGCCCTTCGGCGAAAAGGGCGCTTGCTTCCACCCACTGGCAAATCTTGTGCGCGAATTCGCAATGTGATTTTTTTTGCGCGGGTGGGCGGAGACGCCCCGCTTTATGTTTGACACGACGGGCGCGCGGGGGTATCATATATGGTTTGCGTTACGAAGGGGGGAGGTGTGCCTTTATGCCGGAGAAGAAAAGGCCGTTTGTCGCGGGC
>JAUWEX010000377.1 GCA_030607235.1 Planctomycetota bacterium
ACTCAGGCCGTGGGGCGACGAGGCCGACCGGGTACAGGTGTTGCTCTACGAGTGCGACCTCGCGGAGATCGTCGGCAGAGAACTCGGCTACGAGGATTGCGTCGAATACCTTGAACACCCTTACTACAAAATACGCGCGGCGGCGATCAAGATGCTGTCGAACTCCGACGACGCGAAATGCAAACAGGCGATCGCCGGGATGCTTGGCGACGAGAACGGCATGGTATTGCGGATGGCGATTCACGTCGTCAAGTCACGGCGCATCCGCGACAACCTCGCGGGGCTTTGTGCGCTGTTCGCCCACAAAGACGAAGTCGTCGCGATCGACGCGATCGATTGCGCGGCGACGCTCAAGGAGCGCCGGACCGTGCCCGCGCTGATAGACGCGCTCGAAGACAAGCGGGTCGCGGTGCGCGAAGAGGCGATAAACGCGCTGATGGACATCACGACCCACTCGATGTTTTTTCACTACGACGACAGCGAACAGAAACGCGCCGAGGCCGTAAAGCGCTGGCGCGAGTGGTGGGCTGAATAGAGCAAAAAAATCTCCGGGTCGGTAGGCGCGGAGCGGACGAAATCATACTGCACGCAAAACACGAAACGAGAGAGTGCGAAATGCGACCGACTATCACGAAAATCTGCGCGGCGTTTCTTGCCGCGGCCGTTGCGATCGCGGCGGTATCCTGCGGGCCGGAAACGAAACCCGAAACGCCGACAACCAAGGACGACCGTAGCGCGGCGCTGGGCTTTATGCGCACGGGCGACAAATACATGGCCTCGAAACAGTACGCGACGGCATACAGGATGTACTGCGACGCGGTCAATTCCAACCCGACCCTGTTCGAGGCGCACCTGGGGCGGCAGGAGTCGTTTTTCAAGTATTTCGACGCGGCCATCCCCGGCCAGGTCCGGCAGCGCAAGCAACTCGTCAAAGAATACGGCAACCACCTCGGCGCTTACGGCAACTCGGCGGAGTTCCGGTTCCTCTACGGCAACATCCTCGACAAGTCCGGCCAGCGTACCAAGGCGGCGGGCTATCTGCGGCGCGCGATCGAAATCGACCCGACGTTTTACCGCGCGCACCTGGTACTGGCCGACATATGCGAAGAGGTCGAGCGCAGCCCGCGCCAAGCCGCGAACCACCGGGCCGAGGGCCGCAAATTCCGGCTGGTAAGCGATCTCAAATCCGATGTCGATAAAAATCCGTATGGCATCGTCGCACATCTCAGATACCAGGACGTGGTTTTCAAGATGGAAAACGTGATGCCGGAGCGCTTCCCCGTCGGCGGTCTGGAAAACAGGTACGCCTCGCTCGCTCAGCGGCACGCCGGAACCGCTCATGAGGCAACGTTCCGCTACCTGTGGGGCCGCGTGCTGGGCATGGTCGGCAAGCCCGACGAGGCGAAGATGCAGTTCGAACACGCCCGCAGCCTCAACCCCAAGATGGGTTGGGCGCACGACGGACTGGCGACGTGTCTGCTCCAAAAAATCCGGGGTGGCGCGCTGACACAAAACGAGCAACTCGTCGAGAAGGCCGTGCGACTGTTGACTACGGCGACTTCGCTGAACCCGGAACGGGCCGCCATCGGCCTCAAACTCATCAAGGCGCGGCAAATTGCGCTCAACGTCTACGCCAACCAACTCGCAAACCTGGAAAGGCAAATCAAGAACGAGCCCAACAACGAGCGCCTGAACGAGTACACCGAGCGGATGAACCACTACTTCATCAAGATCCACGATACCCGGCGCGCCTGCCACGACGAACTGCTCGGCATCACATCGAAGCACCCGGAAAACATCGAGGGGTACGTCCTGCTGACCACAATAGCACTGACCGACGGGTCGTTCCTGTTCGCGCAGAGGGCGATCAACATCGCGGACGCGCGGGCCAGGGCACTCTCCGACGAAGAGG
>JAUWEX010000179.1 GCA_030607235.1 Planctomycetota bacterium
CGGGCGGCCGGGGAGCCAATAGCAGGGCACATCTTCGCGATTCCGGCATTTCCGCCGGGTTTTCCCTTTGTCGAGGAGTCGTTTCGCTCTTTTACGTTATACATACTTCACAGAATCACCTGGTTGTCATGAAAAAAGGGAGATTGCCGTGTCGATCATCGCAGTTGATACGTGGAGAGAGGTTCAAAACAAAATTGTCACAAAGATCGGCACTCAAAGGTTCAACCTGTGGTTAAAAAACACAACCCTGAAATCCGTTGACGACGAAATCGCCGTAATCGGCGTGCCTAATACTTTTATCCTGACCTGGATAGAAGAAAGGCTGGCTGGCGAGGTGAAGACGGTGCTTGGCGAGGTCATCAAGCGCGAGGTGGAAGTCAAATTCGTAGTTGACGGATCGCTTTTCCGCCAGATGCGCGATATTCAGGCCAGCCAGCAGGATGAGGCCATCACGCTCAGGGGTCCCGGCGGCGCAAAGCACACTGATTGTCCGGCGCTTAATCCGCGCTTCACATACGAAAGATACGTCGTCGGCAAGTGCAACCGCTTTGCCTACGAGATGTCCCGTCAACTCATCGACGCGCGCGGCAGCCAGTTCAACGCCTTGCTGATTTACGGCGGTGTTGGGCTGGGCAAATCGCACCTGTTGCAGGCCTTTGCAAGACAATTCTCCCGCCAATACCCCGACCTCGGAGTGCGCTACGTTACCTGCGAACAGTTCGTAAACCGTTTTGTAACAGCGGTTCGGCAAGGCAAACTCGATTCGTTCCGCCGCCTGCACCGAGGCGTGGATGTGCTGGTGGTTGACGACATACACTGGCTGGCCGAAAAAAAGGCTTCTCAGGAGGAATTTCTCCATACTTTCAACACACTGGCCGACCGAAACAGGATTATCATCGCCGCCAGCGACTCGCATCCCAGTCAGATGAAGAAGATAAGGCGCGCGCTGATGGACAGGTTCGCCGCCGGAATGACTGCACGGCTTGACCCGCCGGACAGGGAGACAAGAATAGGGATTATCAACAAGCGTGCCGCGGAGATGCGGCGAAAACTGGACGCCGTCGTTGTCGAGTTCCTGGCCGATTCGTGTGCGAAAAACACGCGCGAACTTGAAGGCAACCTGATGAAACTGTTCGCGTTTCATTCGCTCAACAAAAAACCTCTTACGGTGTCGCTGGCCAGAACGGTACTTGAGGTGGACAGAAGCCCCCGCCGCGAACGCATTTCAATGGAGAGAATACAACAGGCGGTTTGCGAAGCGTTCGGCACCATACCGCGCGAACTGAACTCCAGCAGGCGCACGCGCTCTGTCGCTATGGCACGGCAGGTCGCTATGTACCTTGCGCGGAAGTTAACCACCCACTCGTTAAATGAGGTGGGGCGATTTTTCGGGAACAAGAGCCATGCAACCGCATTGCATGCAGAAGCAAAAATAAAGAGGATGGTTTCCGCCAACCCTTCGCTGGCCGAGCAGATTAGAAGAATCGAGGAGGCTGTCCGCTCCACTCGTTCATAGTATTACTGTCAGGTGTGCACAAACAATGAGGAGAGAGGGGTTTAGCATATATCGAGAGGGGGCTTCGCCGTCGGCATAGCCGCGGCGAAGATTTTTTTTAGAAAAATCTGATTTTGGGCTTGACAAAGGCGATGATGCGGCTATACTAGATATAGTATGTCTTCCAAAATAGTTGTCCTGTATGTGGCCGTTCCAAACAAACCCAACTATATGTAGTACCAGACTTAACGCCAAGCATACAAGATAAGAAACATCCGGTCAACGGGAGAGGGGGGACGTTGTTAGTATACCAGTGTCCAGGCAGGATAAGGTTCGTGCCCGTTAGGGCTGGCAAAATTTAACTGGCGGCCAACTGCCTGGCACTGGTGTTTTTTTAAGTGAAACCACCACCTATCATTCACAACATGCGCCAGGGGCGGCGATTCAACTTGAACCGCCGCCCCCTTTTTTCGCAAAACACTCTATTCTTCTGCGTCCTCCGGCGGCGCGGGCCGCTCGATGTTCTCCCGCGCTATCCTGCTCAACTCGTCATCAAAACGCAGCCTCAGCATGCTCTGCATCTTCTCGTCCGGGTCCACCCACTTCCACTTTTTGTAGTTTGTGCGCGTGGGAGTCCAGACTTCCGAAGGTCTTTGACGCAAAACCCGGAGGCCGAATTTCACGCCCTCTTGATTTGCGTCGTCCTTCTCCCTGTCCAGTCGTATCTCCAGCTTCAGCCGGTGCCTTTCCAGGTAACGCCATTCGCTCTTAATTTCTCCATCCTTTTTATCGTCCTTCTCGATGGCCCATTCCTTCAAATTATCTTTGATTGTTTCCCAGGCGACATCATAATCCACCGGCGCATATATCTCGGAATACTCCCACCGGCCGTGGGTAAAAGGATTCGCCGGTTCAAACACGGAACGGCACCCCGCTGGGACCACAATCAGCAACAACAAAGCGAGGTAAGTTGTTTTTCTCATCGCGATGTCCTCCAAAACAGAAGTTCTCTCTTGGTCACGACGTTAGATTATATCCTGAATGCACACGCCGCGCCACAACAATAAAAAGCGTGTCGCCGGTGCGTCTGACCCGCATTTCTCAGCAAAAGAGATGCGGATTAACAAAATTTCCCGTGTACTCAACTTTTATATGTATATGATGACTTTCACCGTTCCACCTCTCGTATTATTAACTTTGCTCAACAGAGAACAGGTGTTATAATCGCGGCGAAAGAAGGCGCGCACGCCGGTCCGTAACACCAAGCCAAATAGCGTCGAGGGGCGCGCAACTCGATCAGGGGCTTTTTCCCGAGGAGTCGATGCCGGAAAAATCATACTTGCTGAAAGGCGGCGAGGTATTTCATAACGGGGCGTTCAAACCGAGCGACCTCCTCGTCGTCGGAAGCAGCATCGAAAAGATAGGCCCCGAGTTGTCTCCGCCTCCCTCCGCCATTGAGATAGCGTGCAGAGATGCAAAGGTATGCCCGGGCTTCATCGACATACACTGCCACGGCGCAATGGGCAAGGATGTGATGGACGGCGCGGAGGCCGTACTGGATGTCGCAAGATTCAAGGCCGGCCAGGGCACTACCGGTTTTCTGCCGACGATTCTCACCAACCCTATGGAGATAATGCGCTGGGCCGCGCTGGATGTAAAACGCGCAATGGAAATGCAGGAAAACTCCGGCGCAAAGATACTCGGAGTGCATGTCGAGGGGCCGTTCGTCAACCCGCGCTATCGCGGTGCCCAGCCCGAAGAAGCGGTCAAGGTGCCGAACCTCTACGAGACGCAGCAGATGCTCACCGAACTCGGCGACGCGCTGAAGATGTTCACCATTGCCCCGGAGATGCCCAACGCGGAGCAGGTGGCAAAGTTGCTTAATAAATACAATGTCATCGTCGCGGCCGGACACAGCGACTGCACCCGCCACCAGATGATACAGGCAATAGGCTGGGGCATTCGGCATCTCACGCATGCCTTTAACGCCATGCGCGGGATACACCACCGTGAACCGGGGATGCTGGCCGCAGCACTGGACAGCGACAAGGTCTCGTGCGACTTCATCTGTGATTTGATTCACGTGCACGAGTGGGTGCTTGGTTTCTTCATGCGCGCCAAAGGCATCGACAAATGCATACTGATTACCGATGCCATAAGCGCCGCGGGAATGCCCGAAGGCGAATACACCCTGGGCGGGCAGTATGTAATAGTGGAAGGCCGGGCACCGCGGCTTATCGACGGCCGACTCGCCGGCAGTGTGCTTACGATGATCAGGGGACTGCGCAACCTGGCGGAGAAAGTAGGCATCGGCCTGCCGGCTGCAATAAAAATGGCTTCCGAGAACCCGGCAAGACTGCTCGGCCTTTTCGAGAAGAAGGGTTCCCTCGAAGAAGGAAAAGACGCCGACATATGCGTGCTGGACAACCGCTTCCGCGTCATCAGAACCTTTGTCGAAGGAAAGATGGTGTATCATCCGGCGGAAGAAAGTTAGTCTGCATTTCTCACCAGGTAGGACATCGTCCAAAAGCAAAGGCTGTATCCGCAAGGGCTAT
>JAUWEX010000320.1 GCA_030607235.1 Planctomycetota bacterium
TACCTGATGGCCGCGGAATGCCTGTTCTTTATGGGGAAACGCGACGAGGCCCTCAAGATGTGCGAAGATGCCAAAAATAACAATAAAGAAAAGTACGACAACAAAACAGAGTCCTACATCAAATTCAACAATGAATTCTCGCAGTTATATCCTGCTTTCGTCCAAAGGATATTTGACAAGAAAAATCCGAACTGGAAAGCAGAACAGGAAAAGCAGGCTCATGCAATCAACGAAAAACAAGGCGAAAACGACTCCAAACCAGATACCGGCGATACGGGCGAATAACCGCCTTTTCGATATTGTGTTGACACCGACACCGGCGGAAGTATAATCGTTAGCGTTGTATTACCGTTCATCGCAATGATTACATACTGGGAGGGGAACCCATGAAAACCACAATCATCGCAATCACCCTGGCTTTCATCGCGCTCGTCGCAGCGGGCTGCGCTACCAGAGGCGAAGAAGGCTCCAACGACGCGCAGCACCCCGACGGCATCATTCCATTCGGCCTGAAACTGCATTACAACGTCGAGAAGATTTTCCCGCCCGACCCGCAGTGGAAGGAAATGAAATACGACGACTATCGCTTCCCGAAAAACGGAATCACCGTCAAGGCGGTTCTCGACGGGCGACAGGCCAAGCGGAAAAAATTCGAAGCCGGCGACATCATCTACGCCGTCAACGAAGAAACGTTTGAAAACACCAGCGAGTTCATCCACATACTCTACGGCCTTGAACCGGGCAAAACGATAACCTTCCGCATCGTGCGCGAAGAAGGCAGCGGCAAGGTTATCAGGGAAATCCATATGATCATTCCCACGTACGGATACGTCGATTACGACTTTCCCGTGATATACGGCCACCACAGCAACGACTACGTCAGAAGGACACATGTGTTCTATATAATATATTACAACAAACGCCTGTTCGGTGCCCAGACCTCCGGCGCGTTTCCCTTCTATCACAAGAAACGCATCGGCAACGTCTGCACGCACCGCATCCTGTGGTTCTTCAAGTGGCGCACGGGCGTCGAAGACGAACTGATAATCTGACGCAAAACAAAACCGAGGGGTCCGGCGAAGGTCGGGCCCCTTTTTTTTCGGAGAAACGATGAGCGGCAAAAACACACCGATTCGCGTCGGCCTTATAAACCTGGGGTGCGTTAAAAACCTGATTGACAGCGAAAAGATACTCGGCGCGCTCGGCAGCGAAGGCTTCGTAATCTGCGGCGCGCCCGAAGACGCCGACGCACTCATCGTCAACACCTGCGCCTTCATCGAGCCGGCGCGGGTCGAATCGTGGGACACAATCGAATACGCCCTCTCGCTGAAAAAATCCGGCGTCATATCGCGCGTAATCGTCGTGGGCTGTCTCGCACAGCGCCTGCGCGAAAAAATCTTCGACACCGCTTCCGGCGTCGACGCGGTCGCGGGCGTAAACGAATTGGACGCGCTGCCCGGCATCGTCAAAGAACTATTCGCGGCGGGCGGGAAACGAAAAATCGTCGCCGAGGCCTCTTTCGCTCTCCCACCACACGTCGCCTCCGACACCTCGCGCCTGCGCATAACCCCGCGGCACTACGCCTTCCTGCGGATAACCGAGGGCTGCGACAACCGCTGCGCCTACTGCGTAATCCCCGACATCCGCGGCCCGTTGCGCAGCAAACCCATCGAGACCGTCGTCGCCGAAGCCGAAGAGATGGCCGCAGACGGCGCGAGAGAGATCATCCTCGTCGCACAGGACTCCACCGCATACGGCAAGGACATCTACACCGACTACCGCCTGCCGGAACTCATCACCCGCGTGGCCGAAATCGGCGATCTGCGTTGGCTCCGCATCCTCTACACGCACCCCGCGCACTACCGCGACGAATTTATCGACGTGTTCAACGGCAGCGAAAAAATATTGCCCTACCTCGACGTACCCGTCCAGCACGCCTCCGACCGGATACTCAAGGCGATGGGCCGTGGCACGACGCGGGCGCGGATGGAGGAACTGTTCGCCAAACTCCGCGCGCGCATCGACGGGCTGGTTCTGCGCACGACCGTGATTGTGGGCTTTCCCGGCGAGACGCGGAGCGACTTCGACGAGACGATGGATTTCATCCGGCGCATTCGCTTCGACAAACTCGGCGCCTTCACATATTCGCCCGAGCAGGACACCCCCGCCGCGGCGATGGGCGATCATATCCCGGAAAAGGGGAAAAACGCGCGGCTGCACGAACTGATGACGATGCAGGCCGGAATCAGCGAGGAAATCAATCGGGGTCTTATCGGCAAAAAACTCGAGG
>JAUWEX010000190.1 GCA_030607235.1 Planctomycetota bacterium
ACCCTCGACGATATCAAGCCGCTGGCCCCGTGGCGCAAATTTGCCGGGACCGTCGCGGTCGCGGTGGTGCTGGCCATAGCGGGAATCCGGGTAACGGTCTTTATCGGCGATGAATTTGTCGGCGGAATTATCACGGTGTTGTGGATCGTGGGGATAACCCACGTCTTCAACCTGCTGGACAACATGGACGGTTTGTGCGCGTCCGTGGCGTGCGTGATATCGACGGTCCTTATGATCGTGGCGCTGCAAACGGGACAACTTTTCGTTGCGGCGTTTTTGCTTGTCTTTATCGCGGCCCTGCTGGGTTTTCTGAAATTCAACTACCCCCCCGCCCGGATTTTCATGGGCGACGGCGGCTCGCTTTTCATCGGCTATACGCTTGCGATAATAACGATTGTGTTTTCTTTTTTCGATTCCGACTTCGGCCTGCCGTCCGGCGACCTCAATCGCTACTACGTCGTGCTGGTCCCGGTTCTGCTGTTCGCCGTGCCGCTGTTCGACACGATTTCGGTGATTCTGATAAGAATCAAGGAGAAGCGCCCCATCTACACCGGCGACACTTGCCACTTCTCGCACAGACTGCTCAAACTCGGCATGACGACAAGGGGTTCGCTGCTTACGGTATGCCTTGCCACGCTATGCACCGCGCTGCCGGCGATACTGCTATACAGATCGCACGGCACAAGGTTCGCGGGCCTGACCATCGCGGCGGTGCTGGTCGCGCAGACTATCGGAATCATATCGGTAATCGTGCTGCTGGAGAACGCGGCGGCAAAAAAGAAAGGCAACCAAGATAAGACGCAGAAATAGGAGCGAATTTGAGCAAGTATGCACAAAGTCCCCTGCGCGTGTTTCATTTTCTAGCGTGCCTGCTGGTCGTCATCGCGATAGCCGTCCGCTCCGTTACCTACGGCGAGGCAAATGCGTTCTGGATCACGGCGATCATACAGGTCCCGGCGCTGGCGGCTGCTTCGATGTGGCTGCTGGACACGATCCTGACGCGCAGGCTCGTTTTGCGGCGTTGCGGCATCGGGATTCCTGTCGCACTGTTCGCCGCAAGCATAGTGCTCTCGCCGATATTCGCCCTCAACCGCGGTTACGCCATGCAGGCCGTCGTAATCTGGCTGACAAACGCATTATTGCTTTTCCTCATAATAAACCTCTCCGAAAACAAAAAAACCGCCGCGCTCTTTCTCGCCGCGCTTCTCGCCTCGGTCGCCGCCGTGGCCGCTCACGGAATATACCAACAGCACGGCGGGTTCGAATTTATGCGCGCCGAAGCGGCGGGCGAAGCGAAATACTTTGCTTCCTCAATCGAGCGGGAATTGTTTTTGGAGCGCGTAAACGGCAACGAGCCTTATGCGACCTTCGTTACGGCCAACCTGTTCGCGACGTTTTTGCTGACCGGGCTGCCTGCGCTGGGAATGTGGCTGCTGGCGACGATTAGAGAATCGAAAGCGATCGCGAAAAAAATCACCGTCGCAACGATATTGTCCGCAACAATCGGAGCGACGCTGTTGTGCCTTTGGCAATCAGGCTCGCTGGCGGGCATGACCGTTTTGGGAGCGGAAATCCTGATCTTCGGCGTGGTATTGGTAGTAAGGTTTACGAAAAAATCTCCAAAAGCCCGCGCCGCCGCGTTGTCGGCAATTGGCGTGCTCCTCGTCGCGGCGACAATCGCTCTCGCGCCGAAAATTGCGGCGAACAAATCGGTGCAGTTTCGATTCGGTTACTGGGAAAGCGCGCTGGGAATAATCCGCGAGAATCCGGTAACCGGCGTCGGGCTGGAAAACTTCCGCTGGGCCTACAACCGCCATAAAACACCCGAAGCGGGCGAGGTAGACGCCGCCCACAACAGCGTCATTGAGGCGTTTGCCGATCTTGGCGCGCTCGGCGGGCTGGCTTTCGTTGCGATGTGGGTTTTGTTTTTCGCCAAAGTATTCGCCCGCACCCGGCGCGGCAGCGATGAAGAATCCGACGAGACGGCAACCGACCGCGGAATACCCGCGGCGGGGATTTTTGCGATAGCGGCCATAACCCTGCTGTTCCTTTACGCAACGATAACCGCGACCGGCGCGATCGAAGGTCTGGGGGCGGGAAAATCGGCGGCGGTTACGATGTCGCTTGTGAAGCAACTCGTTTGGGTTGCCGTTTTCCTGACGCTGGCGTTGCCGGTATGCTGCGGAAGAATCTCCGGGAATTTTTTGCGGCTGCTGGGATTCGGCGCGGCTCTCGGAGCGGTCGGATTTTTCATGCACAGCCTGTTCGACATGGGGATAAATTCTTACGCGGCGAATCAGGCGATGTGGGTCGCGTTGGGCTGTGCGCTTGTGCTGCTCAAGCCGCGCGGCAAGCGGCCGTTAGTCGACAGACCGCTCCCCCCTATCGCACAAATCGCGCTGGGATTCGTGGCGTTCGCGCTCATCGGGGCCTATTACTACGGCCCGGTGCGGCAGTCGGTTCAGGAGAGAAAGATGCTCGTCGTTACGGAGCGATTGCTGGCGGTCGCCGAGCGCAGGGATTCGCGTCTGATGACTTTTGACGATGTGCAGACCCAGTACCGCGCGGTGCTTGAAAAATCGACCGATATCAAGACCATCTCTGAGACGGCGCAAATGTTGACGAGTTTCGACCGCGACAAGCACGACAAAATGGCACTTGAGATAACGAAAAAAGCGATTTCGCTCAACCCCGCCGATTTCGCGCAATACTCGCGGGCTGCGCAGATTTACGAAAGGACGAAGGAGCGGCGCAAGGCTCTTGAGATGTGGGACAAGGCGATTGGTTGCTATCCCAACAAGCCCGTGCTGCGCGTTATGCGCGCCAAACTGATGCGCGAGATGAACGACGACTCACTTAAGGAAAAAATCGTCGCGGACCTGGAGCACGCTCGGTTTCTGCTGCTCGCCAACCGCGATGTGGACGGAAAACCGAGGCATCTTTCGCTGGAACTCGACCCGGAAAAACCGCGCAAGAGGAAATTTTCCGACAAGATGATTTACGAGCGCCTTTGCAGACAATACGGGATCAATTCGCGCTGAAAACGGATTTCCGCGAAAAAACTTGAACGGCCCAAATTACGTGTGTAGGATACTCGACCGGAAATATCGCCTTTTCTAAAACACCATTTTCAGGAGTGGACGTCATGAAGCACAATCTGGTGCAGAAGATTCTGAAACAGCATATTGTCGAGGGCGAGATGGCGCCCGGCAAAGAAATCGGAATCAGGATCGACCAAACGCTGACGCAAGACGCAACGGGCACGATGGCCTATCTGCAATTCGAGGCGATGGGTCTGGACAAAGTCAAGACTGACGTGTCGGTCAGTTATGTCGATCACAACACCCTGCAAAACGGCTTTCAAAATCCCGACGACCACCGCTATCTGCAGGACATCGCGGCGAAATACGGGATTTATTTCTCGCGGCCCGGCAACGGGATTTGCCATCAGGTACATCTTGAGCGCTTCAGCCGTCCGGGCAAGACGATGCTGGGCAGCGACAGCCACACCCCGACCGGCGGCGGCGCAGGAATGATCGCCATCGGCGCGGGCGGCATCGACGTTACAGTCGCGATGGGCGGCGGGCCTTTCTACCTGCCGACCCCGAAGGTCGTCAAGGTAAACCTGACCGGAAAACTCAAACCGTGGGTAACGGCCAAAGATGTCATCCTCGAACTGCTCCGCCAACTCGGCGTCAAGGGCGGCGTGGGCAGGATATACGAATACGCCGGACCGGGAATGCGCACGCTGAGTGTGCCGGAGCGCGCGACGATAACCAACATGGGCGCCGAACTCGGCGCGACGACGAGCGTATTCCCCTCCGACGCGGTAACCAAAAAATTCTTCGCCGCGCAGGGACGCCT
>JAUWEX010000064.1 GCA_030607235.1 Planctomycetota bacterium
ACTATCACGAGCGCCGCAACCGCACCGTCGTCGACATGTACGAACCGGGCTCGGTGATGAAGCCCTTTATCGCGTGCGCGCTCCTGAGCGAGAACATAGAAGGCATCGACCGGGGCGCCGAAACGCAAATCAAATGTTACGGGCCGGTCGCCAGGCGAAGAATCGGCGGCCACCACAACGTCGGCTGGTCCTCGATACGCGACGTGGTTGTCCACTCCTCCAACGTCGGCGCGGCGAACATGGGCGTGATCCTCAACCGGCACAACGGCGGCGCACTCAAGCCGTGGATGGTGCGTTACGGCTTCGCCGACAAACCCGGACTGGGCTTTCCCGGTGAGCGCCGCGGCGGCATCTGCCGCGCGAGGCGCTGGAGCGACTCGACCGCGGCCAGCGTCAGTTTCGGCCACGAAATAAACCTCACCCCGCTGCACCTCGCGCGCGCTTACTGCGCGATCGCCAACGGCGGCCGTCTAATCAGGCCGCGCCTGGTACGCGGCACTATCGACGTCGACGGCAACGTAACCGAGTTCGAACCCGAAACCGGCGAGCGGATACTCTCGCCCGAAGTCTGCGAGGTCATGCGCGGCATACTCGCCGAAGTCGTCAGCCGCGGCACCGGCAGGCGCGCGGGCCTCGACGACAATATGGGCGGCAAAACGGGCACCGCCGAAAAGGTCATCGACGGCCGTTATTCGTCCGAACACCACTACGCCTTGTTCGTGGGCATGGCGCCCATCGACAACCCGCGGCTGGTGGTGCTGATCGCCGTCGACGATCCGACCGGCGCGAGGTCCGGCGGCGCGGTCGCCGCCCCCGCGGTCGGCGACGTTCTCCGCCGCTCGCTGGCGATACTGGCCGCCGAAGACGCGCGCTGTCCCAGAGACAGATCGCTGAAAAACGCCGCGGAGTCCATAAAGCCATGAAACTCAAAAAACTCATCGTCCACATACGGCATCGCGCGGTGCTGAATCCGCCTGAGGCGGACGGCGACGTCGAAGTCCGCGACGTCGTCAACGATTCGCGATGCGTCCGGCCCGGCGACCTCTTCGTGGCGATCGACGGCAACGCCTGTGACGGCGCGCGCTACATCGACGACGCCGTGAATCGCGGCGCGGTGGCCGTCGTAACCCAGGCCGAAGACTACGCGCGGCGGGACGTGCCGCTGATAGTGGTGGACGATGCGCGCCTGGCGCTTTCGGCGCTCGCCGCCCAGATTAACGAGCACCCCTCCACCCGCATGAAAGTCGTCGGCGTAACCGGCACCAACGGCAAGACCAGTGTCGGTATGCTCGTCCGCGCCATCCTCAACAGCGCCGGCCACGGCGCGGGCCTGCTGGGGACGGTCCGCTACGACGTCGGCACGTGTTCGATGAGCGCGCCTATCACCACGCCGGAATCCGCCGACCTCCAGCGCTACATGGCGCAGATGTGCATGGCGGGATTTTCGCACGCGGTCATAGAGGTCTCCTCACACGCGCTGTGCCAGAAGCGTGTCAACGACGTCGATTTCGACGCGGCGGTATTCACCAACCTCACCAGCGAGCACCTCGACTATCACCGCGACATGGAAGATTATTTCCGGGCCAAGGCCCGGCTCTTCGAGACGCTCAAGCCCACCGCCCACGCCGTCATCAACGCCGACGACCCGTATGCCGGGCGGCTGGCGGCGGCGACGCGTGCGAGGGTTACGCGCTACGGGCTGGAGCGCGACGCCGACGTGTGCGCGCGGGTCAGGCGCGTGGGCATGGACGGATCGCACTTTACGCTGATGTTCGACGGCGGGCGCGTGCCGGTTACGACGAAACTTATCGGCCGCCATAACATCGCCAATTGTCTGGCGGCGGCGGCGGTCTGCCTGCAGATGGGCGTGGGGATCGAGGCGATAAAAGACGGGCTCGAAAAATTCGACGCGGTTCCCGGCAGGCTCGAACGGGTCGACGCCGGGCAGCCCTTCGGAATCTTCGTCGACTACGCCCACACCGAAGACGCGCTGCACACCGTTCTCTCGTGCGTCAGGCCGCTGGTGGGCGGCAAACTGATAACCGTGTTCGGCTGCGGCGGCGACCGCGACCGCAGCAAGCGCGCGCCGATGGCCGCGGCCGCGGCGAGGTGGTCGGAATTCTGCGTGGTTACCTCGGACAACCCGCGCACCGAAAATCCGCTCAAGATCATCGACGAAATCTGCACCGGCTTCACCGCCGCCGACCGCTACGTTACCGAGCCTGACCGCGCGGTCGCGATCGAGACGGCGATTACGATGGCGCGGCCCGGCGACCTGATCCTCATCGCGGGCAAGGGCCACGAGAAGACGCAAAAATTCGACCGACGGGAAATCCCCTTCGACGACAGGGAAGCGGCGCTGCGGGTTTTGCGAAAGCCCCGCGCGGGCGCCGCGGAGCGACGCGAGGCAATCGCGACGGCATAACAACGAAAATGGAAAATCGAAAATGCTTCCGATAAAACTCGAAAATATCGCGCGGATCGTCGGCGCGCCCGAGACGGGCCTGCCCGACGAGACCGCATGCGGAGTATCCATCGACACGCGCACGTTGGAAGCGGGTGAGGTCTTTTTTGCGATCGAAGGCCGCCGCTTCGATGGGCACGACTATGTGGTCGAAGCCCTTGAGAGGGGAGCGTGCGCTGCGGTGGTAAAATCAAGTTGGCGCGCGTCGGAAAAGTACGACGAGCGCCGGCTTCTGCGCGTGGCCGACGCCACCCGCGCGCTGGGCGCGTTCGCCCGCCACTGCCGCAAGGCCTCCGACGCGGTCTTCATCGCCGTTACCGGCTCCAACGGCCAGACCACCGTCAAGGACATGATCCACCATCTCATCAGCGCCAGGATGAAAACCGCGAAGTCGCCAAAGAGTTTCAACAACTTCGTCGGTGTGCCGCTGACTCTGCTCGGCGTCGAGCCGGACGACCGCGCGGTGGTCGTCGAGATCGGCACCAACGCCCCCGGCGAGATCGCGTACCTGGCGAGCCTGGTGCTGCCGCACATCGGCGTTCTGACCAACGTCGGCATGACCCACCTCGCGGGCCTCAAGAGCATGGCCGGCGTCGCGGAGGAAAAGGCCAGCCTGCTGAGCGCGCTGCCCGAAGACGGTCTGGCGGTGCTCAATTCCGCCGAGCCGTTTTTCGAGGTCTTCCGCACGATGCCGCGCGAATCGGTCGTTTGGTGGGGACTCGAAGGCGAGGCCGATTATCGCGCGACGGAGATCGAGCAGCACGGCGAGACGGTAACCTACTACCTCAACGGGCAGGAGCGCATCGAACTGGGCTGCCCGGGGCGGCACAACGTGGCGAACTCGCTCGCGGCCATCGCGGTGGCGCGCAGGGTCGGCGTCGGGCTTGAGGAGATTCGCGGGGCACTGCGCACCTTCCGACTACCGCAGATGCGCCTTCAGCGCGAAGACGCCGCCGGCGTGTGCATCATCAACGACGCCTACAACGCCAACCCCCACTCCGTCGGCGCTGCGATAAGCGTGCTGGACGGGACGCCGTGCGAGGGCAGGAAAATTTTGGTGCTCGGCGAGATGGCCGAACTCGGCGAACAGTCGCGCGAGAGTCACCGCTCCATCGGCAAGGTCGTGCGCGCTTCGGGCGTCGACATGCTCGTGGCGGTGGGCGGCGACGCGTGTTTCATCCACGAGTCCGCCGCGGGCGGCAAACTCAAATCGCACTACTGCGAAGGAAACGCCGAGGCGCTGGCCAAACTGAGAACATTCGTAGAACCCGGCGATGCGGTGCTTTTCAAGGCTTCTCGGGAAGTGCGGCTCGAAGAATTGATCGATTCATTAAGACAACATTTAATCGGCAGGCGCACGGATGCTCTATGCCCTTTTGCATGAATACCTCCGGCGTGCCGATTTTTTCGGCCCTGATTTTCTGGCGGGATTCGACAAAATACTGCTGCGTGCGGCCGTTGCGGCGATTACGGCCTTTGTGCTGACACTGCTGTTCGGGCCTAAAGTCATCCGGTATCTGATCAAGCACGGGATGATGGAGAAGGTAGACAAAAATCCCGATGTCCTCCGACAGCACAACACCAGCAAGGCCAACGTGCCCACGATGGGCGGGCTGCTCATCGTCGGCTCAATCGTTATGGCAAGCGCGCTGTGGGGCAGGTTCGACAGGTACTACCTGGTAATGGCGATCCTCAGCACACTGGTGCTGGGGCTGGTGGGTTTTATCGACGACTGGATAAAACTGACCGAGCGCAACAGGCGCGGCATGACCTTCGCCGCCAAGATTTTGCCGCAGGCAGTGCTCGGGATCATCCTGGGGATGTTCCTGATGCGCCACTCGGCCCTGACCGGCTGCGAAGGCGTGGGCGGGCTGGTAATTCCGTTCTTTGCAAATACAGCGATATATCTCGGAGTCATGTACGTGTTCATGGTCGCGTGCGTGATTACGGCGACCTCCAACGCGGTCAACCTCACCGACGGACTCGACGGTCTGGCGGCGGGCTGCATGCTGACGGTGGCGCTGGCCTTCACGGGTTTCGCCTACCTGGTGGGGCGGGTCGATTATTCGGCGTACCTCAGCGTGCTGCACGTTCCGGGCAGCGGCGAACTGACGGTATTCTGCGCGTCGATCGTCGGGGCGGTGCTGGGGTTCCTGTGGTTCAACTGCCACCCCGCGCGCGTCTTCATGGGCGACACCGGCGCGCTGCCGCTGGGCGGCGCGATCGGCTACGTGGCGGTGGTGCTCAAACACGAACTGGTGCTCTTCATCGTCGGCGGGGTGTTCGTCATCGAGGCCCTGTCGGTGGTGATACAGGTGGCTTATTACAAGCGCACCAAAAGGCGCGTTTTCCTGGTCGCGCCGATCCACTACCATTTTATCTTCAAGGGGTGGACCGAAACGCAGGTAACCGTGCGGTTCTGGCTGCTCTCGGCGGTGTTCGCGCTGATCAGCCTGGCTACTTTGAAAATTCACTAAATGGAACGAAGACGTCTCCAACGGCGGCTGGGAGATCCGCGCGATAAGCGGCAAGCGCGGTGCGCCGGAGACGATCGCGGAAACACCATCTCCATTTATCTCCTTTTTGGGCAGGGGTCCCGAGTTCGCTCGGACCCCTGTTCTTGAAAAATTAGCGGATGCAGATAGTGATATGTGCAAAACGATTTTCATATCGGTGATTGTCGTACTAATTTGTCTAACGCCGGCGACGTCCGACGAAGGCGCGGGAAAAACGCCCTCTTCCGAGCGCGGCGTCTGTCGACTCGTCTCGGTCGAACACACCTGTCGCGGCCTGTCCGAGAAACTCGCCTTCGCCTTCGCGCCGAAAAAAGACGCCTCCGGCGGCGCGACCGTGCCAGAGTACGAGGTGCTTCATCTCGAATTCTCCTCAAGGCTTATCATCACCCTCAAAAACACTGACACCGCCGCGAAACGGCCCGACGTCGTCTCGCCGCTCGTCCGCGGGGTCGAGATAAAACGCATCGGCGCCAACACCGAGATACACATCCAGACCCGCCGCGACATCGTTTATTCCGTGCGGACCGATCCGCATAAGGCGGACGGCACGCTGGTCGTAACGCTGGCCGATCCCGCGAAGTCGCGCTACTGGCTGCGGATCGACTCGCTCGACTTCTCCTCGCCCCCGGCGACCGGGCGGCTGCGCTCGGCCTTGCTGCGCCGGGACATCGCGGCCTTCCCCGTAAAAATCGCGGACGGAAAATACTTCGTCGCCTGCGAAGAATCCTGGCGGGACGCCACGGCCGCCGAAAAGAAAAAGGCCGAATTGCGCGAGGCCCTCGACGAAATTATCGCCGCCGACCCGCGCCTGCCCTTCGCCGCAGCGGTCTCGGTCGAATACGGCCTCGGCGCCGACGGCGCGAAGGAACTGCGCCTGCCGCCGCGCGACCCCAAAATCGAAGCACTCGTCCGCGCGCTCGAAAAAGACCCCGCCGACTACAAGGCCAGCCTCGAGAGCAAACTGCTCAGCGACACCTGCCGCGAAATCCTCAAACACGGCGCCGCCGCGATACCGTCGCTGGTCAGGGGCGCCTACGACGAAAACGACAACGTGCGCCGCTCGTGCATCTTCATGATCCTCTTCGACGAGAAGCGAATCTCCGCGGCCGCGCCCAGCGTGCGGATATCGGTGATGATCGACGCGATGGCCGAGAAGGACGCCACGCTGCGCACCGAGGCCCTGCTGCGCCTGACTTACCTGGAACTCGTACCCGCGCTGTTGCCCGCGATAACCGCCGCGCTCGACGACAAGGAAGCCTGGGTGCGTTTCTTCGCCGCGCAGAAACTCGCGCAAAACGGCGCGGCGCGCGGCGTTCCCGGCCTGATAGACTGCATCGCCGTCGACGAAACCTGCAGCAGGGCGGGCGAGGTGCTGTGCGCGGTAACCCGGAAGCGGTTCAACCCCGGCGGCCCCGGCGCGTGCCCGAGCGAAAAACGGCCCGGACTCGTCAAGGAGTGGAAATACTGGTGGAAACAGACCGGGCGTTTTGTCGCGCTGCCGCTTGAGCCGCAACTCTACGAATCGGCGCAAAAGACGATCGAAGATTTCGTGCTCGGCGTCTCGGACGATTCCGCCAAAGGCCCGCGGAACGCGCAATTCACGCGGCGTGGCGGATTCGTCTTCGGTCGCAGGTTCGACAAACTCGCGGTTCTGGGCCTCTTCGACGGGATCGAAGACGGCGAGCCGGCTCTCCGATTCCAGACCGAGATCGCGATCGAATCCCCGCCCG